>JAJKIB010000090.1 GCA_021154745.1 Mycobacterium sp. | reverse complement strand
GGTATCTACTTGCGCACCCGGCTGGAGGACACCCCGATCTTCCGTGAGCTGGAGGCGAAGGGCGAAAAGGAGGAGCGGGCCACCACCGCGTTCCGGGATCTCATCGCCGGTTACTGGCGGCCGATCCTGATGCTCGGTGGCCTGGTCATCGCGCTCAACGTGGTGAACTACACGCTGCTCAGCTACATGCCGACCTACCTGGAGAACGAGATCGGCCTGTCGTCCAACATGTCATTGGTGGTGCCGATCATCGGCATGCTGACGATGATGATCTTCCTCCCCTTCGCGGGAAGAATCTCCGACCGGATCGGACGCAAACCGATGTGGTGGTTCTCGCTGGCGGGGCTGTTCGTCGCTGGCGTGCCGATGTTCTTACTGATGGGCGTCAACCTCGCCGGGGCTGTGATCGGCTTCGCCGTGCTCGGCGTGCTGTATGTGCCCCAGCTGGCGACGATCTCGGCGACCTTCCCTGCCATGTTCCCGACGCACGTGCGGTACGCGGGCATGGCGATCGCCTACAACGTGTCCACCTCGCTCTTTGGTGGCACCGCGCCCGCGGTCAACGAGTGGCTGATCGGCCGGACCGGCGACGGGCTCGTGCCCGCCTACTACATGATGGCCGCGTGCCTCGTCGGCGCCCTCGCCTTGATCAAGGTTCCCGAGACCACGAGGTGCCCGATCAACGGCACGGAAACCCCTGGCACCGAGAAGGCGCCGCCGCAGGTCGCCTACGCACCGCAACCCGCACCCGCCTGACGTGGTCAGCGGGACAGGACGGCGCTGACCGCGTCGGCCCAGATACCGGCGGCCTCGTCGATCTGGTCTGCGGTGACGACCAGTGCCGGGATGAAGCGGACCACCTGGGTCCACGCTCCGCAGGTCAGCAACAACAGCCCGCGCTTGGCGGCTTCCTGTTGGACGGCGGCCGCCGTGAGACCGTCGGGTTTGCCGTCGGCGGAACGGAATTCGTTGCCGATCATCAGGCCGAGGCCGCGCACGTCGGTGATCTGGTCGTGCTTGTCCGCGACCATTTGCAGGGCTTCCATGAGCTGGGCGCCGCGTTCAGCGGAGTTCTCGACCAGATGCTCCTCGCGGATCACATCGAGGGTGGCAACCGCGGCCGCGCAGGACACCGCGTTGGCGCCGTAGGTGCCGCCCTGTGATCCCGGCCAGGCTTTGGCCATGAGATCCGACGACGCGGCGATGCCGGAAAGCGGGAATCCGGACGCCAAACCCTTTGCGGTCACCAGGATGTCCGGTCGGACGTCGGATTGGTCCTGAAAATGTTCATGGCCCCAGAACTTTCCGGTTCGGCCGAAGCCGGTCTGCACCTCGTCGAGCACCAGCAGGATCCCGTACGCATCGGCGCGTTCCCGCAGGCCCGCCAGGAAGCGCTCGTTGGCAGGCACGTAGCCGCCCTCACCCAGCACCGGCTCCACGAAGAACGCCGCCGTGTCGGCCGGCGCGCTCAATGTCTGCAATACGTAGTCGAGTTGGGAGAGCGCGAAATCGGTCGCCTGCTCAACCGGCCAGCCGAAGTGGCCGGGGTCGGGGAACGGTGAGACGTGCACGCCGGCCATCAGCGGAGAAAAGCCGGAGCGGAACTTGGTGCCCGACGTGGTCATCGAGCCCGCCGCGACAGTCCTACCGTGAAAGCCGCCGTGGAACACAATGACGTTCGGGCGCCCCGTTGCCTGACGGCTGAGGCGCAACGCAGCCTCGATCGCCTCGCTGCCGGAATTGGCGAAGAACACCAGGTCCAGGCCCGCCGGCAACACTTCGCCCAGCCGGTCGACCAGGGTGAGCAGAGGGCGGTGCAGAACGGTTGTGTACTGGCCGTGGATCAGCGTGCCGACCTGGTGCTGCGCCGCTTCGACCACCCGGGGGTGGCAGTGACCGGTACTCGTCACACCGATCCCGGCGGTGAAGTCGAGGTACCTGCGATCGTCCTCGTCGTAGAGCAATACGCCTTCACCGCGCGCCGCGACGACGCCGGTCGCCTGTTTCAGGATCTGCGAGAGCTGGGCCACGTTCGTCCCCTGCCTGTCAACGGGTAGATTGTCAACAATCAGAGTATCTGAGGCACCCACACCGATGAAGGGGGTTGCAATGGGCGAACGGGACGAGGTCAAGGTCGTCGAATCCGTCGAGAAGCGGTTGTTCATCGGTGGCGAGTGGGTTGACGCGGCCGATGGCGGCACCCTCGACGTCGTCGACCCCTCCACCGGCGGCGTCCTGTGCGCCGTGGCCGATGCCACACCCGCGGACGGGATGGCCGCATTGGAGGCCGCGGTCGCGGCGCAACAGGCCTTCGCCGCCACCTCGCCACGTCAGCGGGCGGACATGCTCGCTGGGGCGTTCGAGTTGATCCACGAGCGCATCGAGGACCTTGCGTTGCTGATGACGCTGGAGATGGGCAAGCCTCTCGCCGAGGCTCGCGGCGAAATCGCTTACGCGGCAGAGTTTTTCCACCATTTCGCGGGCGAGGCCGAACGAATCGACGGCGGCTACCAGACCGCGCCGGCGGGCGGCGCCCGTTTCCTGGTCGCCCGGCAACCGGTCGGTCCATGCCTCTTGATCACGCCGTGGAACTTTCCGATGGCGATGGGAACCCGCAAAATCGGTCCCGCGATCGCGGCCGGTTGCACCAGCGTGGTCAAGCCGGCCCACCAGACGCCGTTGTCGATGCTCGCGCTGATGAACATCCTGACCGAAGCCGGCGTGCCGGCCGGCGCGGTCAACTGCGTGACGGCGATGGACGCGGGCGGGGTGATGGAACCGCTGATCCGGTCCGGGCTGGCGCGCAAGCTCTCCTTCACCGGCTCGACGCGGGTCGGCCGCATTCTCCTCGAACAGTGCGCGGAGAAGATTCTGCGGACCTCGCTGGAACTCGGCGGGAACGCGCCGTTCATCGTGTTCGAGGACGCGGACATCGAGGAGGCGGTCACAGGTGCGATCGCGGCGAAGATGCGGAACATGGGTGAGGCCTGCACCGCGGCCAATCGGCTATACGTGCATTCGTCAGTGATCGACGAATTCGGCGCTCGCCTGGCCGAGCGCATGGCGGCGCTGTCGGTCGGCCGGGGCACCGACGACGGTGTCCAGGTGGGGCCCCTGATCGACGACACGGCGCTGCGCAAGGTCCAGGCCCTGGTCGCGGATGCGGTCGATCGCGGTGCGACCGTGCTGACAGGCGGTTCGACGATTGCCGGCGACGGATACTTCTATGCGCCAACGGTTCTGACCGGGGTACCGCGCGGCGCGAAGATGGCCGACGAGGAGATCTTCGGCCCCGTCGCCCCGCTGACCCCGTTCGACACCGAAGCCGAAGTACTCACCGCCGCCAACGACACCGAATACGGCCTCGTCTCATATGTTTTCACCAACGACCTGCGCCGCGCGCTACGCGTCGCCGAAGCGCTGGAGACCGGCATGGTGGGGCTGAACCAGGGCGTGGTGTCCAATCCCGCCGCCCCGTTCGGCGGCATCAAGCAATCGGGTCTCGGGCGTGAGGGTGGATCGGTCGGCATCGACGAGTTCCTGGAGACGAAGTACATCGGCATCGCGATGAACTGAGGCTCGGTCACAGCCTGGCGTCGAGGACGTCGGGCAGCGCCGTCAGCAGCTTCGTGTCAGCCGTGAGCAGTAGGAGCCGCTCCGTCTTCGCCTGGGCGACCAGAAGTGCGTCGCACGGATCCTTGTGGGGTAGTGCCGTGAGGTCAGACGCAAGAGTGTGGCGACGAGTGACGGGCAGGTCGAGTAGGGCGGATCGGTCGATGGCGTCGTCGAGGTCGTCAGGCAGGGTCAGCTTGCCGATAGCGGACTTGATGGCGAGCTCCCACGTGCTTGCGGCCGAGACATAGACGGCTGCGCTGCTCGTGATCCGATGCCGCGCGTCGCTGCCCAGCCGCGGACTGTCGTCGAGCAGCCATAGCAGGACATGGGTGTCCAGCAAGAGGCCGTTCATTCGATGCCGAACAAGGCGTTGAGATCGCTGTCCGCATCATCGAAGTGATCGGCGTCGTAGTCGAGTCGGCCGGCGAGGCCGCCAAAGACGATGTCGGCGCGCACGTGTGGCACGAGGTCGGCGACCGCCTTCCCGGCGCGGGCGATCGTGATCGTCTCGCCGTTCTCGACGCGAGCGAGCAGTTGTGACAGGTGGGTCTTCGCGTCATGGATGTTTACGGTCGTCATGCAAAAGAGACTACTGGACTTAGTCTAGTCGGACTAGGCTCCGGTTCAGTTGGGAATCAGCCTGTGGATCGCGTCGTCCATGTGGCCGCACAGGAGGCGGTCCGTCAACTCGCGGTCGCCCGACCTGATTGCTTTGGCGAGAGCCCGGTGCTCGTCGGCTCGGACGTCCGCGCGGGAGTAACTTTCCTCCAGCGCATGGATGCACATCCGGGTCTCGGTGATGAACGTCGGGTGCATTCGGGTCAGGCGCGGGCTGTGGGCGAGCTGGACCAGAAGCTCATGGAACCGGATGTCCAACTCGCCAACTTCGGCAGGCGTGGTCGCCGCGGCCATCTCGTCGACGACGGCCATCAGCGTGTCGCCGGCCGCGGTGTGGTCGTTTTCAAGGATCTTGTGGGCAGCGGCGCGTTCGATCGCTTCACGGGCCAGGTACATGTCGCGAATGTCCTCGTGCGTCATCTCGATGACGAACAGGCCGCGGTGGCGAATCGAGACGAGCAGGCCTTCCTGGGTCAGCCTCTGCATGCCCTCCCGCAGCGGGCCGCGACTGACCCCGAGCTTGCGGGCGAGGTCGGCCTCTGACAGTTGGGCGCCGGGCTTGAGTTCGCCGTGCCCAATGGCCTGGCGCAGCTTGTGCGCGATGATGCTCGGTGTCGATTCCTGTGCCAGCGGCTCGATGAAGCCCGTCACGGCCGGCTCCCGAAGAGGCTGCCCAAGCCCGGCAGCGCAGGCACCGGGCCGAGGAGATGCAGCCCCTTCCAGACGGTCACCTGATTCGCGGTGAGGACCGGCTTGCCCACGGCTGCTTCGAGCCGGTCGATGACCGACAGGGTGTGCATGGCGGTGTCGGGCACCAGCACGGCCTGAGCGTCGGGGTGGTCGGCCGCTGTGACCATCGCGATCACCTGGTCGGATTCCAGCGTTCCGACCTCGGCCGCGGTGACGATGCCGTGGCTGCCCATCGCCACCACCTCGATGCCGTCCGCGGTGAGAAAGTCGACGAAGTGGCGGGCGACGTCCTGCGGGTACGACGCGGCCACGGCGACCCTTTTGACCCCGAGATGCCGCAGCGCGTCGACGAACGCGATCGAGGTTGACGAGGCTGGGACGCCGGCAGCGGCCGCGACGCCGGACGCCTGGTCTCTGGCGCCCTCGGGCCCGAAGACGAAGCTGCCGGACGTGCAGGCCCACATCACCGCGTCTGGATTCGCGTCGGCCAGTTGGACGGCGCCCTCTGCGAGCCGCTCGGCGCGGCCCAGGTCAAGCAGGGCGTCCACCCGGTGGGCGTCCTCACCGACCGAGGTGATGACCACCGGCAGCCGGACGGCGCCGTCGAGCCGCGCCTCCAAGGCGGGGTAGTCATCCTCGGCGCTGTGACCTGGGTAAAGAAGCCCAACTGTGACCACGCTGTCTCCCTGGCTGATCGCAACCCGACTATGTAGATTGTTGACAATGCTAACGCGTGTGTCGTACGACGTGCCGCGCCTGGCGCGGGAGTTGCGTGCGGAGCTTCGCGGGCGGGTCGCCGATGACGCGGGCAGTCGCGCCCTCTACGCCGCCGACGGGTCGAACTACCGCGACGTGCCGGACCTCGTGGTGGTACCAGCCGACAGGGAGGATCTGGCCACGGCGGTGACGCTGACCGCGGCGACGGGCGCGCCGGTCACGCTTCGCGGTGGCGGCACATCGATGGCCGGAAACGCGATCGGCGGCGTCGTCATCGACACCTCCCGTTACGTCAACGGGATCGTCGGCATCGACGCCGATGCCCGCACAGCAGTCGTCGAGCCGGGCGTGGTGCTCACCGATCTACTGGCCGCGGCCCGGCCGCACGGGCTCACGTTCGGCGTCGACCCGTCCTCGGGCAGCCGGGCGACGCTCGGCGGGATGATCGCGAACAACGCGTGCGGCGCGCACTCCGTGGCCTGGGGCACGACCGCGGACAACGTCCGATCGCTCGACGTGGTCCTCGCCGACGGCGTGCGCTGCACGGTGGATGCCGCCGCGAATCGCGCCGAGTACGCGGGCCGGCCGGGCCGCGAGGGCGAACTGCACCGCCGGCTTCAGTCGTTCGTGGACCGCAACGCGCTGGTGATCCGGCGACGATTCGGGCAATTCAGCCGGCAGATCTCGGGGTATGCGCTGCACCGGCTCCTGCCCGAGAACTCCTACAACGTCGTCGGGTTATTGTGCGGCAGCGAGGGAGGTTTCGCGGCGACCCTGCAGGCCACCGTGGCGCTGACCGCGCTGCCGGCGGCAAAGGTGCTGTGCGTGCTCGGTTTTGACGACTCCATCGCGTCGGCGGACTGCGTGCCGGTGCTGCTGCGACACGACCCGTTGACGATCGAATCGATCAACGTCGACCTCGTCGAGCGGCTGCCTGGCGAGGTTCGGGCCGCCGCGATCGAGTCGGGACTTACTGCGGGGCGAGCGTGGCTCCTGGTGGAAATGGGCGGCGACGACCCGACGTCCGCCAGTCTGGCCGCCGACAAGATGCTCGAGGAGCTGCGCGACTCCGGCACGTCGGTCTCCGCCTCGATGGTGACCGATCCGAAGGCGCAGGGCGTGCTGTGGCGGTGCCGCACGGATGCGGCGGGCCTCGCGACCCGCCGGGCCGATGGCGCCGAGGCGTGGGGCGGCTGGGAGGATGCGGCGGTTCCGCCCGAGCGTCTTGGCGACTATCTGCGCGGACTCGAGGACCTTCTCGGTCGGCACGGATTGTCCGGGGCGTATTACGGCCACTTCGGCGAGGGCTGCATGCACATGCGGATCGATTTCGACCTGCTCAGCGCGCGCGGGCTGGCGGTATACCGGACGTTCGTCGAGGAGGCCACCGATCTCGTTGTCTCGCTTGGTGGTTCGGTGTCCGGTGAGCACGGGGACGGCCGGGCCCGCTCCGAGCTGCTGGGCCGCATGTACGGCGCAGACGGGCTGCGCCTGCTCACCGAGATGAAGGACATCTGGGATCCGGGCCGGGTGATGAATCCCGGCATCATCGTCGATCCGCCAGCCTTCGACACCGCGATCCGACATCTGGGGGCGGCCAAGGACCGAAAACCGTTGACGCTCTTCGCCTATCCCGACGACAACCACGACTTCGCCCAGGCGCAGCGACGCTGCGTCGGCATCGGCAAGTGCCGGCAGTCGTCTGGCGGCGTGATGTGCCCGAGCTACCAGGCCACCCACGAGGAGATGCATTCCACGCGTGGGCGCGCCCACCTGCTCTGGGAGATGCTGGAAGGCGACGTGGTGACCGACGGCTGGCGCTCGACCGAGGTGCGCGACGCGCTGGACCTGTGCCTGTCGTGCAAGGGGTGCCTGTCGGACTGCCCGGTAAACGTCGACATGGCCACGTACAAGGCGGAGTTCACCCAGCACCACTACGAGGGTCGGCCATGGGCCCGGCCGCTGTCGCACTGGTCGATGGGCTGGCTGCCGCTGTGGTCGCGGTTCGCGTCGCGGGCACCGCGGTCGGTGAACCGGCTCGCGCGGCTGCCGCTCGCCAAGCGGCTGGGTGGGATCGCGCCTGAGCGCGACATCCCGGCCTTTGCCGAGCAGTCCTTCGACTCCTGGTTTGCCGCTCGCGGCAAGGCTTTTGCCGGTGACCGACCTCAGGTGCTGTTGTGGCCCGACACCTTCACCAACTACCTGGCACCCGAGATCGGCAGGGCGGCGGTCGAGGTGATCGAGGCCGCCGGATACGAGGTGGTTCTGCCGGACAAGCCGGTGTGCTGCGGCCTCACCTGGATCTCCACCGGTCAACTCGGCAGGGCCAGGAAAGTCATCGAGCGTTCGGTGGCGACCCTGGCGCCACACCTGACCGCAGGGATTCCGATCGTCGGTCTGGAGCCGAGTTGCCTTGCTGCGCTGAGGCATGACGCGCCGGACTTGCTGCCGGACGATCGGCTCGTCGGCTCACTAGCCACGTCGACACAGACCTTCGCCGAGTTCCTTAACCGGTCTGGCTGGCAACCACCGCAGGCGGGCAAAGAGGCGCTCGTTCAGACGCACTGCCATCAGCATGCTGTTCTCGGCTTCGACGCCGACCGCTCGCTGATGACGGCCGCGGGGATCGCAGCGACCGTTCCGGACTCCGGATGTTGCGGGCTCGCGGGCAATTTCGGCTTCGAGCGCGGCCACTACGAGGTGTCTGCGGCGGTCGGGGAACGGGTTCTGCTTCCTGCTGTCCGCGCCGCCTCGCCCGACACGGCGATCGTCGCGGACGGCTTCAGCTGCCGCACCCAGATCGCCCACGGCACGTCCCGGCGGCCGGTCCACCTCGCCCAGGTGCTGGCGGCCGCACTACGCGAGGATTCCTGAAACGCCTGCCAAGGCATGTCGAACCCGGGCCATAGACTGATCATCGCAGGCGCCAATCCATCTGGAGGACACGTGTCGCCCGTCAACCAGCACTTCTCGCTCGACGAGTTCGACCGCCGCCAAGCCGCCTTACGCAAGGCACTCGTCGAGAGCACGCTAGACGGACTGTTGCTGTTCAAGATCGAAGACATCTACTGGCTTTCGGGGTTGGACACCGATGGCTTCTGCGTATTCAACGCCATGTACTTCGGCACCGAGGGCGGCATGACGCACATCAGCCGCACCGCTGACCTGGCCAACATCCGCTACTCATCGATTTGCGACGACATCCGCGTATCGGTCGACGCCGCAGACAATTCCAGGTCGGCGGCGATCAAGGACACATTGGCCAGCCACAACATGGCAGGCAAGAGAATAGGCATTCAGCTCGACACCATGGGGCTGACCCCGCAGCTCTACCTGGAACTGCAGGCGGCACTTGCCGGCTGGTGCGAACTCGTCGACGCGTCTGACATGGTCCGAGTGCTGCGCCTGGTCAAGAGCCCAGCCGAATTGGCCTACATCCGGCGCGCGGGACAGATCGTCAACCGTTGCCGCGACGTCGCGATCGCGCAGACCCGTCCTGGCGTCTTCGAGGGTGACATCATGGGCAGGCTCTGGTGCAAGGTCTTCGAGGAAGACGGCGACCCGCCGGCACATCGTTCCCCGATCGGCAACGGCGCGTCAGCCCTGAATACGCGGTATACGACGCGCCGCAAGCACATCGGCGAGGAAGACCAGGTCACCTTCGAACTCGGCGCAGGCTACCGGCACTACCACGCCGCCGACATGTTCGTCGTCCTCACCGGCCCACGCGTCGATCAGCGGCACCGCTGCATGCACGAGGCGTGCTGCGACGCACTGCAGGCGGTGCAGGACAAATTGCGGCCTGGAAACACAGTCGGCGACCTCTATGAGGCACATCGATCCACCATGGCCAGACACGGCTTCGAACACGCCATCCTCTCCAGCTGCGGCTACACCATGGGCGCAACCTGGCCTCCGACGTGGATGGAAGAACCATTCATCTATGCCAAGAACCCAGTTGTGTTGAAGCCAAACATGTCGTTCTTCACCCACATGGTCCTCGTCGATCAGAACAGCGGCTTGACGATGTCACTGGGCGAACAGGCGATCGTCACCACCGGCGCGCCGGAGATCGTGACCACCGTCCCGCGCGAGCCGATCGTTGTCAGCGATTGATCAGCCCAGCAGCCGCAGGGCTGTCAGCGCGTAGGCGCGCGCCGCAATGACCAACTCGTCGACCGCCACCGACTCATCGGCGCGATGTGCTTGCGTGGCAACGGAACCCGGGCCCAACACCACGACGGGCACGCCGAGGTCGCGGGCCACGAATCCGCCGTCACACGCTGCGGTCCAGCCACCCGGCGGCCGACGGGGTGCACCCGCGTCGGCCAACGCGGCCTGCGTCGCCCTGACTAGTTCGCAGTCGGGGGCGGTTTCAAAGGCCGGCATCGCCATCGGCATTGTCAGGTCTGCGGTCAATCCACGATCCGCGAGCCGCAACTGCGCCACGCGCTCGCGCATGTCGGCGAGCACCGTCTCCGGTGATTCGCCCGGCAGCAGCCTGCGGTCGACGACCATGGCGCATTCCGCCGGCACGGTGGAACCTCCACTGCCGCCGCGGATGTGGCCAACACTTACCGTCGCGGGCCCGAGCATCGGGTGGGGCCGCTCAGCCAACTCGGCATTGAGGCGCTCGATCTCGGCCACTACTGCGGCCGCGCCGTAGATGGCATTCGCGCCGTCGTCCGGGTTGCCCGCGTGAGCGCCGCGGCCGTGGACCTCGACGCGAAGGTAGGAGGCACCGCGGGCGCCGATGATCGTCTGAAGGTCGGTGGGCTCTGCGGTGATGCAACCGAGAAACGGCCTCGTCTGAGATGAGACGTAGGCGCGGATACCGGTTCCGGCCTCCTCCTCGTCCACCAGCGCGGCAAGCTCGACGGGACCGCTGCACCCGACGCCGCGCAGGGCAGCCACCGCTGCCAGCGCCGCGGCGAGGCCACCCTTCATGTCGGAGGCGCCGCGGCCGTAGATGCGGCCGTTGTCGAGGTGGCCCCCGAACGGATCCCGCGTCCAGCCGTCGCCGGCCGGGACGACGTCGGTGTGGCCGAGCAGGAGCAGGCCGGGACCTGTTCCTCCCTCGAGGGTGATGCGCAGGTTGGACCTGCCGGGTTGCACCTGGGTCTGGACCACGTCGAGTTGCAACTGCGCTGCGGCCGCGCCGAGCACCGCCACGGTTGCGGCCTCGTCTCCCGGCGGGTTTTCGCCGGCCGCTCGCACCAATGCTGTTGTGAGCGTAGTTATCCAGGTCGCGTCGATGCGGTCCAGTACGGACTGCTCGACGGCGGTGGATATCAACCTCTAACCCTTCGCAACAACGTCGACGGCTCGCCGAAGCCGGGCGACTCCTTCGTGGATCCGGTCCGGCGGGGTGGAGGCGAAGCACAGTCGTAGCGCATCGACGAACCGGCCGGTCGGGGAGAAGGCGGAACCGGGAATGAACGCGACGCCCTCGGCAAGCGCCCGCTCGAACAGTGCGGTGGTGTCGACGCCGTTGTCGAGCGTCACCCACAGGAAGAAGCCGCCCTCGGGATCGGTCCAGTGGGCGATATCGCCGAAGTGCTCGCGAAGCGCCGCGTGCATGGCCTCCTTGCGGCGCTTGTATTCGGCCCGTTGGACAACGAGATGGTTCGCCAGGTGCCCGCCGGTGAGGAATCCGGTCAGCAGGCGCTGCGCAGGAAGATTCGTGCAGGTGTCCATCGCCTGCTTGGCATTGATGAGCAATTGCTGCAACTCCGGCGCGGTGTCGACCCAGCCGACCCGAAGGCCGGGGGCGACGATCTTCGAGAACGTGCGGACGGAGAACACCAACGGATCTCCCGCCGCCAGCTCGCGCAATGTGGGCAACGGTTCGCCCGCGAACCGCAGCAGACCGTATGGATCGTCGTCGATCACCATCGACCCCCATCCGCGGGCCAGCTCCAGCAGCCGGTGCCTGCGCTCCAACGACAACGTGACGCCGGACGGGTTCTGGAAGGTGGGGATGGTGTAGATGGCCTTGGGAGTGCGGCCCGCGGCGGCGACGCGCTCATTCAGCGCGTCGACATCGAGGCCGTCGTCATCGACCGGAACCTCAATCAGGTTGGCGCCGTAGGAGAGTGCGGTCGCGCTGCCATTGGTGTAGGTCGGGGATTCGACCACGACTAGGTCGCCCGGGTCGACGAAGATCTTGCAGAACAGGTCGAGGCCCTGCATCCCGCCCGCGGTGATCGTCAGCCGGTCCGCGGTGGTCTCGTCGCTGGTCCCGCGCAGCATCTCGAGCAGAGCTGCGTGCAGCGGCGGGTCGCCCTCCGTGGCGGCGTAGTCGTAGGCATGTGGACTGCTGAGCTCGGCCGCAGCGATGTCGGCCAGCACCGAGGACGGCACTGCTTCGGCCGCAGGACTGCCCATCGCGAACCGGACCACATCGTGAGATTGCTTGTGCAGCAACGACGTACTCGAGTCGATGACCGACCCGACCAGCCCCGCCGCGCGCGCGGCGTACGGGAGGGTCGGACGGGGTTGGGTCTGCACGGTGTTACCTCCGGATCGTCAGTTCGTGCGGCAGGTTGGTCAGTCGTTCCACCCCGGTTGCGCTGACCACGATCGGCTCGGACAGTTCGTAGCCCCAGCCGTCCATCCACATCCCGAGAATGATGTGGAACGCCATGCCGGCCGCCAACTCGGTCGTCTCCTCGCGGCGCAGGCTCACGGTGCGCTCACCCCAGTCCGGGGGATAGCCGATGCCGATCGAGTACCCGATCCGCGAATCCTTTCGCAGACCGTGCGACCGGATCACCCGGTCGAACGCCTCGTGCACGGCGCTGCCGGTGACACCGGGACGGATCGCCTCCAGGGTCGCCTGCATGGCCTCGGCCACCACCTTCGCGGTGTCGGTGAGCCGCTGCGGGGGATCGCCGAGCATCACGGTCCGGGCCAGCGGCGCGTGGTAGCGGCCGAACACGCCTGCCAGTTCGATAGTGGTCGCCTCACCGGTGCGGAAGGGTGCATCCGACCAAGTGAGGTGAGGGGTGCCGGAGGCATCGCCGGTCGGCAGCAACGGCACGACGGCCGGATACTCACCGCCGTGTTCAGGGACGCCAATCGCCTGTGCGGCAAGTATTTCCGCAACCACGTCACACTGTCGACGGCCCGGGCGAAGCCCCTCGCACGCTGTTCGCATCACGTGCTCGGCGATCGCGCCCGCGATCCGTAGATGCTCCACCTCGCACGGCGACTTGACCAGCCGCACCCAGTTCACCAGCTCGGCCGAGTCGACCAGCCTGTTCGCCGGCAGACCATTGGCCAAGGCGAAATACCCACGCGGCGAGAAGAAATGCGCATCAGCCTCGACCCCTACCAGCTCACCGGTGGGCACCAGTCCGCGGGCGGCGGCTGCAATCCAGTCGAAGGGGTGCACGTCCGGGCGATGCACCAGATCCTCTGGGTAGCCGTGGATCTGCTCGTCGGGCAGGTTGGCGGTGAACGCAGCGCCGGCAGCGTCCTGCGCCCTGGCGAACAGATGCGGCCGGCCGTCGGCCGGGACGACGAGACATTGAGGCGTGTAGAACGACCACGCGTCATACCCGGTGAGGTAGAACAGGTTCGCCGGGTCGGACACCACGAGCGCTCCCAGCGACCGCTGCCGCATCCTGTCCTGGACGCGCCGCAGCCGGTCGGCGTATTCGGCGGCGTCGACCGCGATGTCGTCGGTCACGACTCCAGCAACCGCTGACCCGGGCCGACGGCCTTGCGCCCGGCGAGGTTCAGCGCCGACCACATCGTCACCTGGTTGGCGGTCAGCACCGGCTTGCCGAGATCCGCTTCCAGCGTGGCGATCACGTCGTACGTCGGCAGGTTCGTACAACTCACGAACACGGCTTCGGCGTCGGGGGAATCGGTGGCGCGCACCAGGTCGGTAGTAGTCGCATACGGCACCGTCCAGATATTCGACAGCAACCCCAGTCCCGCGCTGGAGACCACCTCAACCCCCGCCTCGGCCAGATAACTGCTCAGACCCTGGGTGAGGTCTTCCGTATAAGGCGTTACGGCGGCGACCCGGGCGACGCCGAGATGCCGCAGCGCGGTCACAAGCGCGCCGCTGGTGGTGACCGCGGCCGGCGCGCCCGCGTCCTCCATCGCGGCCACGATCGCAGCCTCGCCGGCGCGGCCCCCGATGTAGCTGCCCGACGTGCACGCGTAGGCGGTGACGAGCGGTGACACGGCGCGCACGTCGTGCACGCCGGCTGCGACCAGGGCAGGCTGGGAAATGTGCATCGCCATCTCGGTCGTCGCCGCCAACGGTGCGTAGGGCATGCGGGTGAGGTGAAGACTGACGTCATCGGGAACCCAGCGCCACAATTCACGGTCGAGCGCGAAATCGTAGGGTGCGACGACACCGATCCCGATCTGCGACAGCGGAGGGGGTGGGGTCATTTCCTCAGTCTGGTGCCCCACTCGGCCGACAGCAAGGGGATTGTTGACAATCTTACGGCTTCATTCCTAGCCTCGAACGTGTGCCGATGACCCGCGAGAGCGCCGCGACACCCTCGTCGAGCACCAAGGGCGGCAGTGGGCGGCCGGTGATCGCGGTGCTCTGTGGGCAAGCGTCTGAACGGCCGCAGTTCGACGGACTGGAGGCGGAGTTCCGGTACTGCGCCGCCGACGGGCTGGCGGAGGCGGTTCGCGGCGCGCGGGCCTTATTGCTCTGGGACTTCTTCTCGACCGCCGTGCGCGACGTGTGGTCCGACGCCGACAGCCTCGAGTGGATCCATGTCCCCGCGGCTGGTGTCGACAGTCTGCTCTTCGATGAGTTGAGAGAGTCCGATGTCGTCGTGACCAACGCGCGGGGTGTGTTCGACCGGCCGATCGCGGAATACGTGCTCGGCGCGGTGATCGCGCATGCCAAGGACAGCCGCAATAGCTTCGACTTTCAGCGGCGGCACGAGTGGCGGCACCGCGAGACGCGCAGCATCGCCGGCGCGCGGGCCCTCGTCGTCGGCACCGGTGGCATCGGTCGGGAGATCGCGCGGATGCTGCGGGCGGCCGGCATGGACGTGCGTGGGGCCGGGCGACGGCCCGTCGTTGATGACGCCGACTTCGGTGAGGTGGTGGCGAGCGACAATCTCGTTGCCGAGGCCCGATGGTGCGACCACCTGATAGTGGCCGCACCGCTGACGCCGGCGACCCGGGGCATGGTAAACGCGGAAGTGCTGGGCGCGATGAAGCCCGATGCGCACCTGGTCAACATCGGCAGGGGCGCGCTCGTTGACGAGGCCGCCCTCGTCGCTGCGCTGACCGAACACCGTATCGGTGGCGCGACGCTCGACGTATTCGACGTCGAACCGCTGCCCGCCGACCACCCCCTGTGGGACGCACCGAACGCCACGATCACCGCGCACATGTCCGGTGACGTCATCGGCTGGCGCGACACCCTGGCCGCGCAGTTCACGGCGAATGTCCGGCGCTGGCTGGCCGGCGAGCCGCTGCTCAACGTGGTGGACAAGAAGCTCGGCTACGTTCCCGGAGCCGGATCGCCGGCCGGCTCAGGCCCGGATCGATGATCGCGCAGGCGGTCGATCTCGTCGACGCCTTTCGGCGCCGCGCGTTGTCTCCGGTCGAGGCCACCCGGGACGCGCTGGAGGCGATCGAGCAGTACGACGACCGGGTGAATGCGTTCGTGCTCGTGGACGCCGAGGGAGCGCTGGCCGCCGCCAAGGAGTCGGAGGCGCGATGGCAGGCGGGCGAGCCGCTTGGCCCTGGCGACGGCGTTCCCACGTCGATCAAGGACGCACTATGGACCCGCGGCTGGCCAACCCTGCGCGGAAGCACGCTGATCGATGAAGCGGGTCCATGGGAGTACGACGCGCCGAGCGTCGCGCGACTGCGCGAGAGCGGCGCCGTCATTCTCGGCAAAACCACCACGCCGGAGTACTCGTGGAAAGGCGTGACCGACTCGTTCCGGTACGGCGCGACGGGTAACCCATGGGACCCGACGAAGACGTCGGGTGGATCCAGCGGCGGCAGCGCGGTCGCCGTCGGTCTGGGGATGGGTGCCTGGTCGGTCGGCACCGACGGCGGCGGCTCGGTCCGGATCCCCGCCGCGTTCACCGGCACGGTCGCGCTTAAGCCCACCTACGGATTGATTCCGCTGTACCCGCCCAGCCCATTCGGCACGTTGTCGCACGCCGGCCCGATGACCAGGACCGTGCGGGACACCGCGGCCCTGCTCGACGTGATCACCGGCTTCGACCCCCGGGACTGGTCGGCAATGCCGACGCCGATGACGTCTTTCATGGACGGCCTCGACGACGGTGTCGCCGGACTGCGGATCGCCTTCTCGCCCGACCTGGGCTTCGTGCGCAACGATCCCGAGGTGGCCGTCGCGGTTCGCGCCGCAGTCGAGGTGCTTGCCGCGGCAGGCGCACAAGTGGAGCACGTCGATCCGGGGTTCGCGGATCCGGTTGAGGCATTTCACGTGCTGTGGGATTCGGGCATCGCAAAGGTGTTGCAGGGCTATGGCGATGCGGTCGACGAGCGGGTCGATCCCGGACTGCGGCGCACCGCGGCTGCCGCATCGACGTACTCGGCGTCGGACTACCTCGACGCGACGGCCGTCCGGATGGAACTGGGCACACTGATGGGAAAGTTCCATCAGAGTTTCGATGTGCTGATCACGCCGACACTCCCGCTGGCCGCATTCCCCGTCGGGCAGGACGTGCCCGACGGCTGGGGCTCGCCAGATTGGGAGAGTTGGACGCCGTACAGCTATCCATTCAACCTGACGCAGCAGCCGGCGTTGAGTGTGCCGTGCGGGTTCACGTCCGCCGGGCTGCCCATCGGCCTGCAAGTCGTCGGCGCCCGGCATGCGGACGCGCTCGTGTTGCGGGTCGGCCAGGCGTACCAGTCCGCCACCGACTGGCATCTCAAGACCCCCGCACTTCTTGCCGAGGAGGTTCGATGAGCAGGTTCGTCACGGTGTCGCTGGACAAGCGTGGAGTGAGTTGTGTGGCACGGTTACTCGACGACGCGGCGCCCCGGACATGCGCGGCCGTCTGGGATTCATTGCCGTTGTCGGCTCAGGTGTTTCACGGCAAGTACGCCCGTAACGAGATCTACACCCTGCTGCCGGTATTCGCCTACGTTGATCCGGGCAAGGAAAACACGACGATCACGCCGATTCCCGGCGACCTGTGCTGGTTCTCGTTCGATTCCGACGACCTCGGCAACCCCGCATATGGCTACGAGAACACCACGGGCACCGGGACGACCGGGGCAATCGTCGACCTGGCCCTGTTCTACGGCCGGAACAATCTGCTGATCAACGGCGACCAGGGTTGGGTGCCCGGCAATGTCTTCGGCGCCGTTGTCGAGGGGCTCGATGAAATGGCCGCGGCTTGCCAGGACCTCTGGATGGGCGGAGTCCGCGGCGAGACCCTGAGCTTCAGCCGCAGAGACTGATTGGCGCCAACGGCCAGCTTGAACGGATCTGGGCCAAACGCGTGTCGTAACTGGCCACTCGCGCCAGCCTGGAGCCATGACGTTTTCCGCGGCGGGCAAGCAGGTGTTGATCACGGGCGCCTCGTCTGGCGTGGGCGCCGCGCTGGCACGGGCGCTCGCCAAGGATGGAGCGGTCGTCGGGCTGATCGCCCGCAGGCAAGACCGACTCGCCAAGGTGCTGAACGACTGCCGGGAAGCATCGCCCGACTCGACGATGTGGGTTGCTGACCTCGCCGACACGTCCTCGGTCGGCCCTCTCGCTGTCGAGGCCTGGGACGCGCTCGGCGGGATCGATGTGCTTGTCAACAACGCGGCGGTACCCAAGCGCAGGGCGGTCACCGCGCTTGACCCTGCGCAAGTGGAAGCGGTCATGCGGGTGAACTTCTTCGCCCCGATGCGCCTGACGCTGGCTGTGCTGCCGCGCATGCTGGAGCGCGGCGAGGGCATCATCGTCAACGTGTCGAGCGTCGGCGGCCGGCTCGGGATCGTCCACGAATCCGCTTACTGTGCAAGCAAGTTCGCGCTATGCGGGTGGAGTGAATCGATGGCCGTCGACCTGCACGGCACAGGAATATCGGTGAAGCTTATCGAGCCAGGGCCCGTCGACACGGAGATCTGGGACCAGCCCGACAACGACGATCCCATCTACGACGGTCCGAAGTTCAGTCCGGAGGAGGTCGCCGTCGGCATCATCGCCGCACTCGGCAGCGACGGCTTCGAGCACTACGTGCCCGACATGAAGGCCGTCGTCGACCTCAAGAACGCCGATATCGACACCTACATCGCCGGAGCGGCAGGCATGGCTCAGCCATGAGGGCACTCGTATTCGGGGTGCCGCCCGAGCCGTTCGAGGTGCCCGACGACGCGAACACGCTCACTCAAAACTTGGCGCAGTCACCCGTTGGTCTCCGCAATGTGCCGGATCCGCAACCGCTGCATGACGATTGGGTGGTCACCCGGCCGTTGCTGACCGGCATTTGCGGCTCGGATTCCAAACAGATCCTGCTCGACTTCGGTGAGGGTGACACCGACAACGCGATGGCGGCATTCTGTTCGTTTCCCCAAGTGATGGGTCACGAAGTCGTCGCCGTCGTGGTGGCGCTGGGACCGGCTGCGCGCGGACTAAGGATCGGGCAGCGCGTCGTGCTGAACCCGTGGCTGTCCTGTGGTCCGC
This sequence comes from Mycobacterium sp., assembly GCA_021154745.1. GTDB lineage: Bacteria > Actinomycetota > Actinomycetes > Mycobacteriales > Mycobacteriaceae > Mycobacterium. The sequence goes on along the minus strand of JAJKIB010000090.1, from coordinate 5,886 downwards.
GCGGCATCGAACCGCCTTGTCCGGCATGCGAAACCGGCGACTACAGCCTGTGCTGGAGCTTCACCGACGGCGACATCAAGCCGGACATCCACACCGGCGTCTCGGCCGATGTGACGGGCGGCTACGCCGAGCTGATGCCGGCCCATGACAGCATGCTGTTGGCGGTCCCCGATTCGGTGCCCGACGAAGCCGCGGTGTTCGCCGACCCGTTCTCGGTGATCGCTTCGGATCGCGCCAGTGCCGGTGGCGGCTCGCCGGTGCACACATTCAAGAGGGCAATCTGGCCGCCGCGATTGCCGAGTTGCGCGCGGTGGCCGCCGAAGCCGAGGCTGATCACGACGTGATCTCGCGGGTCATCGCCCTCCTTGTGCTGCCGCATGCGCTGGCGCATTTCGGTGACGCCGGTGCAGCCCGCGAAGACGCCGAGGCGGGCATCGAGTCTGCCGCGAACCTCGGTGCTGTCCACGTGGGTGGGTGTTACATCGCGTTGATGCTCGCGCACCTGGCCGCGGGTGAGGTGATGTTGGCGGCCGAGGCGGCCGAGGCTGCCTGGGCGCGCGTCAGTGACCTCTACGGGACCGCGCCGATAAACAGCGCCTACATCGCCGAGACTGCCCTGGCGCGCGGTGACCTCGCCGCGGCGCGACGCTGGGCGGACGATGCCGTCGCAGCGACGGCCGGATGGCTTTTAGCGGCGGCGCAGAAAACTCGTGCCCGCGTCGCAATCGCGCAGGGTGACACGGAACAATCCGAGCGCGACGCCCATGACGCCCTCGCGTGTTGCGCCAGGGTCAAAGCATACCTAGGCGTTCCGGACATCCTTGAAATCCTCGGCGGTCTCGCAAGCGATGCCGGCAGTCACCGCGAAGCCGCACGCCTCTTCGGCGCAGCGGACGGCATCCGTCAGCGCACCGGCGAGGTGCGATTCCCGATGTACCAAGCGGGATACGATTCGTCAGTCTCGACGGCTAATAATCCGATGGGTGACGCAGAGTTTGGGGCCGCCTGGGGCGAGGCGGCAGCAATGTCTACCGAGGAGGCGATCGCTTACGTCCAGCGCGGGCGAGCCGAACGCAAGCGACCATCGAGCGGTTGGGCCGCGCTCACCCCGGCCGAGCTCGACGTCGTGCGGCTTGTCCGCGAAGGTCTAGCGGCGAAACATCCATCCAACCTTCACTGACGCCCGTCATTGACGGGTGCCAATGAAATGTGTACGGTTGCCAACATGCCCGCGCTGACCAGTGCTGAAGCCGCGGCGGCTGTCGGGGTCCGGGAGGCTCAGCGCCTTGAGACACGTGCGCGGGTGTTCGGCGCCGCGGTGGCGGAGATCGGCCGGTCCGGACTGGCCGGCGCTGACGTCAGTGCAATCGCGCGAGCGGCCGGGGTCGTGCGGGGCACGTTCTATTTCCACTTCCCGACTAAAGAGCACGTGCTGGTCGAGTTGGAGCGCGCCGAAGAGGCCAAGATAGTGGCAGCGCTAGGCACGAGAACGACTTCGCCTAACGATTTGGCCTCGATGCTCACGTTGCTGGTGCGCCACGTGCTCGCCGCGGAGCGCCGGTTGGGTTCGGTGACCTTTCGAGACATGTTGGGGTTGCACTTCTCGTCGACCCGGCCGGTCGAGGACGCGCTGGGTGAGCATCCGCTGGCCGGATTCGTAATCGCCGCGATTGCCGAAGCCCAGGCTGCGGGACGGGTGCCTGGGGACGCCGACCCAGGTGAACTCGGGGTGATCTTCATGACCGGCCTGTTCGCGTTACTCGCTACCGCGGGGCCGGCGTCTCGGGCGCGGACCGCGTTGTTGGACCGGTATGTGACGACGATCGTTGAAGGAATGGAGGCGCGATGAACAGCTCAGGTATCGACGGTTACCGGACCTACCTAGAGAAACGCGACGGTGAAGCCGACCTTCTCAATCGACGCCTTGGAAGCCGGGAAGAGTTCTTCAAAGGTCTAGAGGCAGATCCCGTTCGCTCGACCCACAGTATCGACCGGCATGTGTTCATGCGGAACTTGCGCCGTCGCCGACCCGAACCAGGCGTAGACCGCGAGATGCTTTTCTTGTTGGCCACCGCCAAGCTGAACCAGGCAGAGCGGTTCGGGGTCGGCCTAGGCGAGACCTACGGATCCAACAGCGGCGACGACGTGCCGCCCGAACGGGTGTACATGGAACTCGAGGAGCACTATCACACCCGCCTGCTTGCCTACATATTGGACATATTCGGTCTGCCCTTCCAGGTGGTTCCGCCGCCCCTCGTAATGCGCCAATTCGTCAAGCTGGCGGTGTTCATGCCCGAACGATTCGGATTCGCATTCGTAGGTGCGTCGGAGATGGCGGGCTGCGTAATGTTCGATGAGCTACGCCGCGTCGGTGTCGATCTGTTCGCCGACGAACCAGACGTGGCCGCACGCATCGAACGGCTCTACAGCGAGATCCTCACCGACGAAGTGGGCCATGTTGGCTATTGCGCTGCGCGCTGCACCGCCGGGGAGCGGGCGCTGATGCGTTGGCTCTACCCGCATATCGGACGCCTGTTCGCGCGACAGACGTACGAGATCAGCCTCCTCACCGATCCCGAGAAACTTCATGCCCGCCTTGATCAGCCCTTCGATGTCGAGGAGCTCACCGCCGGCCTGTCCAACGAGACATTCCTCGCTGCACACCCCTGACGATCGCGGTCACCGACTGCGTCCGCGCCATTCCCGTGGCGAAGCGCCGTGGGTGCGGCGGAACAGCCTGCTGAAGTAGCCCGGATCGGCCATCCCAATCCGCCGAGCGACCTCACCGACGGGCAACTCGGTGTCGGACAGCAGGCTGCGGGCTTCGGCCATGCGGCGTTCGATGATCCATTCCTGAACCGTTCGCCCGGTGCGGCGGCGCACGACGGTGGTCAGGTGTCCCGGCGTCACGCCGAGTTCGCGCGCCACATCGCGCAGCGACAGCGTGTCGCCGAGATGGCGGTCGATCACGGTGAACACCTCGGCGAGTAGGGGTTCGCCGCTGCGCCTCAGGTCACCCACCACATCGCCGGCCAGGCGTGCGATGTCGATCAGCAGCAGTGTCAGATGCGCGAGCGCCGCCTGCCGGTAGCCCTCGTTCCGGGCGGCCAGTTCGGTCTCGATCGAGCCGATCATGCTGTCCCACAGCGATTGTCGCGCCGTGCGTACCTGCAGTTGCAGCAGTCCGCTGGACTGTCCATGGACGAAGGGAAACAGCAGCGGGTGAAGACGCCACGACGGCCACGGCGATCGCCCGTCACCATCGAGCGCGGCGGGATCGAAGATCACTGCGACGCCGCTGTCGCGGTGGGGCACTCGTCCCGGGTCGATGGCGGCACCGGGGGCGACCACGTAGACCACCCCGGCTGTCTGGGCGTACCACAGCACCGGGAAGTCGTGAATGTGCACTCGATGTTCCAGAATGCCGTCGGCCCTGAGGACCGAGACCGGAGGTGTGTCCGAATCGGTTCGGTACTGATAGACAGGCACGCCGTCGCGGAGGCGGGCCAACCGGGACGGCGAGAGCACGTGGCCAAAGATAGTCCATCTTTCGCCGACAATCACCCAACACCGGTGTGCGATACAGGGCGACCATGGAGTCCATGACCGAACATCGTCCACATTCCGCTACACGGCAGCACGACTACATCCCCGCGTTCGGAAAAGATGCGCTACTGCCGTTCTACGACCTGTTGACCCGGGTGCTCGGCATGGGCAGGGTCTACGACACACTCGTCTCGCAGGCGGAACTTGCTGACGGGCTACGTGTCCTGGAGATCGGATGTGGCACGGGCAACGTCACAACGCGCGCCAAGCGTGCCGCACCGGGCGCCGACGTCCTCGGCGCTGACCCAGACCCGCTCGCCCTGGCCCGGGCGCAACGAAAAGCACGAGGACTGAGCGGTATTCGATTCGAGCGCGCGTATGCGCAGGAGCTCCCCTTCGCGGATGGTGAATTCGATCGCGTGCTGTCGTCGATGATGCTTCATCACTTGGACGAAGACGTGAAGGCCGGTGCGCTGGCTGAGGTCCACCGTGTCTTGCGTCCCGGTGGCAGGCTGCACATTGTCGACATCGGCGGGCACACCACGGCGCATCATGGTCTGGCGGCGCGGTGGATGAAAGACAATCCCCATGCCGCCGGCAACCTCGGCGATGCGATTCCGCGATTGCTTACCGGCGCCGGGTTCGAATGCACTGAGGTCGGCACGCGGCGACATCGCTTCATCGGACAGCTCACGTTCTATCGAGCCACCCGCCCAGTCTAGAGCGATCTGTGGAGCGGCACCGGCGGTGAGCGCCGGTGGGGTTCCGCAAGTCACCGCTACATCGGGTTCTGGCGCAGGTAGCCGTACACCGCCGCGAAATTCTGGTTGACCTCATCAGGAATGGGCACAGCGCCGCCGAGAGCCCTTGCACCCCAGACGATCTGGGCGGTCCGCTCCACCAATGCCGTCACATGCAGAACATTGTCGGGTCGGGGGCCCACCGCGACAAGGCCGTGATTGGCGATCAACGCGGCCGCGCGACCCTCGAGCGCCTTCACCGCGTTGGTGCCAACATCGGGCGAGCCGGACGCGGCGTACTCAGCGCAGCGAATGTCCCCGCCGCAATAGACCGCGAACTCGTCGACGGATGCCGGAATCGGTTGGCGAGCGACGGCGAACATGGTCGCCCACACCGGATGGCTGTTGATGACACTGCCGATGTCGTCGAACGCCTGGTAGCACGCCAGGTGCAGCTTCATCTCCGTCGACGGCGACCGACCGTCCTTGGCCTGCAGCACTGCGCCGTCCGGGTCGACCACCACGAGATCGTCCAGCGCCATCTCCGCGTAGTCGACCGACGACGGCGTGATGACGAGGTTGCCGTCCTCCCGGCGGGCCGAGATGTTGCCCGCCGTTCCCTCGACCAGGCCGCGCCGCAGCATGTCCTTGGCCGCGGCCAGCACCGCGGTCTCCGGGTTGTCGACGAATCTCATGACGTCAGCACCTCCGGGTTGACGATGTGCGTGGGCATGCGTCCGGACAAGAGCGCCTCGAGGCCGTCGGCGACGATCTGCGCCTGCCTGGCCTCAGTGTTCCACGTCGCCCCGCCGATATGCGGTGTCAGGACGACGTTGGACATGCCCGCCAGCGGGTGGTCGGTCGGCAGCCATTCGCCGACGAAGTGGTCCAGCCCCGCTGCCGCCACCTTGCCGCTGCGCAGCGCATCGACCAGGGCGTCGGTGTCGTGCAGCTGGGCCCTGGCCGTGTTGAGAAAGACAACGCCATCACGCATGGCGGCGAACTGCTCGGCGGCGATCATCCCGACGGTTTCCTCGGTGACGGGTGCGTGCAGCGAGACGACGTCGGCCTCTGCGAACAGCTCATCGAGGGTGTGGCGGGCTTGGTCGTTATACGGGTCGTGCGCGATGACGTTGAGCCCGAGTCCTTCCAGGCGCCACTTCAGGGCCCTGGCGACGGCGCCGAGCCCGACGAGTCCAGCTGTCTGCCCGGCCACCTCCCACGCCCTGAACCGCTGATAGGGGATCGTCCCGTCGCGAAATGCCTGGCCCGCCCGCACATCCGCGTCGGCGGTCATCAGGTGGCGGGTGGCCGCGAAGAGCAGCGCGATCGTCATCTCGGCGACGGCATCGGCGTTTCGGCCGGGGGTGTAGAGAACCGGGACGCCCGCCCTGGTGGCGCCGGGCATGTCGACATTGTTCGGGTCACCCCGGGTCGAGGCGACTGCGCGCAACGGCAGGTCGAACACCGGGCCGCCAACCGAATCACTCTCGACGACAAGCACATCCGCGTTCTCTGCCGACGCGCGCTCGGCCAATTGCTCGGCGGTGTAGATCCGCAGCGGCGTCTGGTCGATCCAGGGGTCGTAGACGACGTCCGC
>JAJKIB010000089.1 GCA_021154745.1 Mycobacterium sp. | reverse complement strand
TGGAACTGGGTGGCTGACAACGGTCCGTCCTCGACCGCAGCCAGGAACGGCACATGATGGGTGGCCCAGGTCAGCAGCGCGTCGGGATTGCCTTCCCACTGCTGCGCGGCGTAGGAGTGCACGAAGTAGAACCGGGTGGTGGCGTCGATGCCGTCGAACAGCGTGGTGCCCTGCGGGGCGTCGACGACATTCCAGCCCATGTGTGGGATCACCGGGGCGTCCAGCCGGACGACGGCGCCGGGCCACTGCCCGCAGCCGGTAGTTTCCAGCCCGAACTCCACGCCACGGGCGAACAGGATCTGCATGCCGACGCACACACCGAGTACCGGTCGACCCGCCGCGACCCGGTCGGCGATGATCTTGTCCCCGCTGATCTTTCGCAGGCCCGTCATGCAGGCCTCGAACGCGCCGACCCCGGGCACGAAGAGCCCGTCGGCATTGAGTGCCGCGTCGGGGTCGGCGGTCACCTCAACGTCGGCGCCGACCCGCTGCAGCGCCCGCTGGGCGGACCGCAGGTTGCCGGAGCCGTAGTCGAGGACGACGACACCGCGGCGGTGCCGCGAATGCACACCGGCTGTCACAGCGTGCCTTTGGTCGATGGCACGCCGGTGACCCGTGGGTCGTACTCGACGGCCTGCCGCAGCGCGCGGGCAACGGCCTTGTACTGCGCCTCGGTGATGTGGTGCGGGTCGCGCCCGTACAGGGTCCGTATGTGTAGCGCGATGCGCGCGTTCATGGCGATTGTTTCGAAGACGTGCCGGTTGACCACCGTGTGATATGGGACCACGGAGCCCGCAATCGTGGTGTGCAGCAGGTGTTCGGGTTCGCCGGTGTGCACGCAGTACGGCCGGCCGGACACGTCGACGGCCGCGTGGGCGAGCGTCTCGTCCATCGGGATCCATGCGTCGCCGAAGCGGCGGATGCCCTTCTTGTCGCCGAGCGCCTCGCGCAGCGCCTGACCCAGCACGATCGCGGTGTCCTCGATCGTGTGGTGGCCCTCGATGTCGACGTCGCCCGTGGCTTTGATGCTCAGGTCAAAGCTGGCGTGGCTGCCCAGCGAGGTGAGCATGTGATCGTAGAACGGCACCCCGGTGCTGACGTCGACGACGCCGGTGCCGTCGAGGTCCAGCTCGACGACGATGTCGGATTCCTTTGTCTTGCGTTCGATTTTCGCGCGACGGCTCACGGTGCTCCTATTCGGGCGCTGGCTTCGAGCAGCGCGTCGTTCTCCTCGGCAAGGCCTGTGGTGGCGCGCAGATATCCGGGGATACCGACGTCGCGGATGAGGATGCCTTCGTCCAGATAGCGCTGCCAGGTGGCCGGAGCATCGCTGAACTCGCCGAACAGTACGAAGTTGGCGTCGCTGGGGATGACACGGAAACCCATGCGGGTCAACGCCTCTGCGATGCGCTCACGCTCTGCAATCAGCTTCGCGACGCTGCCCAGCGTGTCATCGGCGTGGCGCAGTGCCGCGCGGGCGGCTGCCTGGGTGAGTGATGACAGGTGATACGGCAACCGCACCAGCAGCATCGCGTCGGTCACCGCGGGCGCTGCTATCAGGTAGCCGAGGCGGCCACCTGCGAATGCGAACGCCTTGCTCATGGTGCGGGTGACGACAAGCCTTGTCGGATACTCCTCGATCAGCTTGACCGCGCTGGGTTGCGACGAAAACTCGCCGTAGGCCTCGTCGAGGATGAGGATGCCCGTGTTCACAGAAGACAGGGCATCGAGCAGGCGACGCAGCTCGTCGAGCGGAACGCTCTGCCCCGACGGGTTATTCGGGCTGGCGACGAAGACGATGTCGGGTGTCTGCTCTTTTATGGCCGCGACGGCCACATCGATGTCAAGGCTGAAGTCGTCGGCACGGTTGGCCACCAGCCATGCGGTCTGGGTGCCGTCGGAGATGATCGGATGCATCGAGTACGACGGGACGAATCCGATCGCGCTGCGGCCAGGACCGCCGAACGCCTGCAACAGCTGCTGCAGGATCTCGTTGGAACCGTTGGCGGCCCACAGGTTTTCGACGCTGAGCTCCGTGCCGGTCTGGGCGGTCAGGTAGGCGGCCAGATCGGTGCGCAGCGCCACGGCGTCGCGGTCGGGATAGCGGTGGAGGTCACCGGCCACCGCTTGGACAGATGCGGTCACGTCGTCGACGAGTGCCTTCGTGGGCGGATGCGGGTTCTCGTTGGTGTTGAGCCGCACCGGAACGTTCAATTGCGGGGCGCCGTAAGGTGATTTGCCGCGCAGGTCCTCGCGCAGTGGCAGATCGGCCAGGGTGACCTTCTTGCCGACGGTCACGTTTCGAACCTTCGCCGCACAGCCTCACCGTGGGCGGGCAGGTTCTCGGCCTGCGACAACGTGATGACGTATCCCGACAGGTCCTTCAGCGCGGCCTCGTCGTAGTCGACGACATGGATGCCCTTGAGGAAGGTCTGCACCGACAGGCCGCTGGAGTGCCGCGCGCAGCCAGCTGTGGGCAGCACGTGGTTGGATCCTGCGCAGTAGTCGCCGAGGCTGACCGGTGAATAAGCGCCCACGAAAATGGCACCGGCCGAACGGATTCGGCTTGCCACGTCGCGTGCATCGACGGTCTGGATCTCCAGGTGTTCGGCGGCGTAGGCGTTGACGGTGCGCACTCCGGCGTCGAGGTCATCGACGAGCACGATCGCGGACTGCTTGCCCGTCAGCGCCGCCGTCACCCGCTCACGATGCACGGTGGTCTCCAGTTGGTTCGCGAGTTCCCGGTCGGTGGCGTCGGCGAGCCGCTCGCTGTGGGTGACCAGCACGCTGGCCGCCATCTCGTCGTGCTCGGCCTGGCTGATCAGATCGGCTGCGACGTGCACCGGATCAGCGGTGTGGTCGGCGAGGATCGCGATCTCGGTGGGACCGGCCTCGGCGTCGATGCCGACCTGCGACCGGCAGATCCGCTTGGCGGCGGTGACGTAGATGTTGCCGGGGCCCGTGATCATGTCGACCGGCGCCAGTTCGGTGCCGTCGGTGTCGGTGCCGCCATAGGCCAGCAGCGCGATCGACTGGGCACCGCCGACGGCCCACACTTCGTCGACGCCAAGCAGCCGGGCGGCGGCCAGGATGGTCGGGTGCGGCAGTCCGTGGAACCGGCCTTGCACGGAGGCCTGCGGCGGGCTGGCGATCACCAGCGAGTTCACGCCCGCGGTCTGTGCGGGCACCACGTTCATCACCACGCTGGACGGGTAGACGGCGTTGCCGCCCGGCACGTAGAGGCCGACGCGCTCGACGGGCACCCAGCGTTCGGTGACCGTCGCGCCGGGCGCGAGTGTGGTCGTGGTATCGGTGCGCCGCTGGTCAGCGTGCACGGCGCGGGCCCGGTCGATGGCCACCTGCAGCGCGGTTCGGACGTCGACGTCAAGCGCGGTCAGCGCGGCCTCCAGCTCGCCGACCGGCACCCGGACCGTCGCGGGCCGCACCCTGTCGAACGACTGGCCGTACTCCAGAGCCGCATCGGCGCCGCGCTCGGCGACCGCGTCGACGATGGGGCGGACCTTGGGCACCACCGCGTCCACGTCGACGCCGCCGCGGGGCAGCGCAGCGCGCAGCTGCGCCGCGCTCATGGAGCGGTTGCGCAGGTCGATACGGGTCATCGTGATCGGGGCCATCCATTCGATTGTCCCTGATCGGACTACCCGAACAAAAATCGATTACCGATCCTCGAGTGTCCGCTTGATCACCAGGCCCGCCTCGCGCATGGACGCAAGAAACGGCTCAGCCAGCTTGTCGGGCAGCACGTCACGCGACCAGACGAACCGGCAGCGGCCTTCTATTTCCGCCACAACCTGCATGACCGCGTTGTCGTGGTCGGGCCGCACGGTGTCGCCGATCACGGAGTAGACGATCCGGCGGGCCTCGTCATCCCGCGTGACCAGGCGTTCGCGGGCGATCCTGCCGTCGGCGAACGTTACGACGCGAACGGGACCCTCGGTACGGCAGGAGGCGACATGGCCGGGGGCCATATCGGCAGGGCCGTTCTGCCAGTCGCCGACGGTTTTCCAGACCCGCGCAGCGTCGGCCTCGACGATGAACTCGGTGCGTATTGATGCCATGGTCCCAGCCTCGCTGCGGGTAGTCGCCGGGTCTTGAACATTCTTGCGGGGATATGTCGGGGGCTGGCGTTAGCGTCGAGATGTGCTGTCCGCCGAAACTATCGCGGCCCGCCCCGAGTTCAGCCTCAGTGCCTGGGCCTGCCGACCGCATTGCGCGGACTGGTCACCCGTCGAGCGCCCGACCGACGCGCGGCTCGTTCTGGTCCGCGCGGGCCGATTCCGGCGGCGTGGTCAGGCCGGGACGGTCGATCTCGACCGCACGATCGGTTATCTGGGCGAGCCCGACGAGGAGGAGCAGTTCGCGCATCCGCACGGCGGCGACGTGTGCACATCGGTGCAGGTGAATCGCGGTTCGTGGCGGCGACTGGTTGGTGGGGCCGCGCCGCGCGTGTCGACGGTCTATGTCGACGCCCGAACCGAGCTCGTCCACCGCAGATTGCTGACGGCGAGCCGCTCCGACGTCGACTACCGGCTGGCCGAGGAGTTGGTGCTGCTGCTGGCCGCTGCCCTCCGTCACTCAGCCCAGCGGACACCGATGAACGACAGGAGTAGCCCGTTCGACCGTCGGCTGGTGGACAGGGCGCGCGCGGCCATCCATGACCGGCACCCCGCGGCCGGTGGGTTGTTCGGGCTGGCGGCGTTGGTCGACGCGTCACCGTATCGATTGAGCAGAGCGTTCCCACGCCAACTCGGTGTGTCGGTGACCAGATACCGCAACCGAGTTCGCGTCGGGTGGGCCCTGGACCAACTCGACCGTGGCGAGGCCAGCATCGGGGACGTGGCCGCCTCACTCGGCTTTGCCGACCAGGCGCACCTCACGCGGACGGTGCGCGATCACGTCGGCCGGACGCCGGCCGCATTACGACGGGTGTTGGCGACACGGCGGAACGGCTAGGTTCATCGCTATGTCGACTGGAGCTCGAAAAGAAGACCACCCCAACAACGCGCCCGGTGTGCCGATGATGTTCCCGGTCTGGGTGGAGAACTTTCAGGTCAAATACTTCAACCCGATGATCAAGCCGTTCGCGCGCTTCATGCCGGGAATGGCGACCATCAAGCATCGCGGTCGTAAGTCGGGAAAGACCTACGAAACCATCGTCACCGCGTACCGCAAGGGCAACATGCTGGCCATCGCGCTGGGCCATGGGAAGACCGACTGGGTGAAAAACGTGCTCGCCGCGGGCGAGGCCGATCTGCACTTCATCCGGCGAGACGTGCACCTCACCAACCCGCGGATCGTGCCCGCGGGAAGCGGCGCCGAGGGGCTGCCGTTCATGGCGCGATTGCAGGCGAAGAGGGTCGCCATCTTCGTCGCCGATATCGCTTGACCACGCTGACAGACTGACCTCATGGCGTGGGAAGTCTGGCTGACCTTCTTCGGCGCGGCGATCGCGATCAGCGTGTCACCGGGAGCAGGCGCCATCCAGTCGATGGCGACGGGCCTGACGCACGGTGTGCGGCGCGGCTACTGGAGCATCCTGGGCCTCGAGGTCGGCCTGATGCTGCAGCTCGCGTTGGTCGCGATCGGGCTGGGTGCGGCGGTCGCGAACTCCATCCTGGCGTTCAACATCATCAAGTGGATCGGCGTGGCGTATCTCGTCTATTTGGCTGTGCGGCAATGGCGTACCGCGACGGTCGACCTGCGCGAGCAGATCGGCAAGGCGATGGACGGTGGCCGGGTCGCTTTGGTGGTGCGCGGATTCCTGGTCAACGCGACGAACCCCAAGGGCTTGGTGTTCTTTCTCGCGGTGCTGCCGCAATTCGTGGTGCCGACTGCGCCACTGCTACCGCAGTACCTAGCGATCGGCGTGACAATGGTCGCCGTCGACCTCGTCGTCATGGGGCTCTACACCGGCCTGTCAGTGCGGCTGCTGAAGTGGCTGCAGACCCCACGGAAGCAGACGATCATGAACCGCGTATTCTCCGGGCTGTTCGCCGCAGCGGCCATCGTGCTGTCGCTCGTGCGGCGGGGTCCCGCTACCGTCTGACCAAACCAGAGAGTTCGTCGACACCCGCGCCCGACAAGCGCGGCAAGGCCGCAGGCCGACCGGTCAACAACAGCAAGAGCGCGCCGACGGGTCCGGTCACCTCGGGCCCGTCGCCCGCTGTCCAGTCGACATCCGTTGCAACGTAACGAAATTGCTTCAAGGCGCGCTTCGCACCGAACGGCCAACCCATGGTCCACACCCGTTCAACGGCGGCGCGCGCCGCATCCTTCGGCATTTCCCGCGGTAGCCCGAGTGGGATCGCGATGTCCTGGCCGTGCACCAGGATGTCGAACAGGATATTGCGGGCGTTGGTCACCTTCGGCAGCCGCCGCGACGACGCATGCTGGAGGAGTTCGGCCACCAGATCGGCGCCCGGCTGCTCAGCGTGCCGCACCGAAAAGTCGTGGTTGATCTTGCGGAACCGGCCGCCGGCCCGTAGGCCTTCGACGAGCATGGTCCACGGGCTTGGCGGCTGCGGCGCGAGCGCGACATGGGTGGCGACGTCCTTGATCCGCCAGCCCTCACAGAGCGACGGAGTATTCCATTCGTCCTCGCTCAGACCCTCCAGCAGGTCGGCGAGGCTGAGCCGCTCCTGCTCGATCACCCGCCAACTGGTTTCGGCGTCCACGGTTGGGATATTAGTCAGGTATCCTGACTAAATGCAAGAGCCCGCGATCAACTTCGGCGTGCTGCTATTCATCCCCTACCGGCACATGGAGAACCGGATACTGCGGGCCATTCGAGATGCCGGATTCGGCGACGTGACGCTCGCCCAGGCCCGCGTGTTTCAGCGCATCGCGCCTGGCGGGTCACGGCTCACGGACCTGGCCGAGCAGGCCCAGATGACCAAACAGAGCGTCGCCGGCCTGGTCGAAGAACTGGAGCGCATGCGCTACGTCCGTCGCGTTCCCGATCCAAATGACCGGCGCGCCCGGCTTATTCAGATCGACAAGCGGGGCAGGCAGGCCGCTCGCACCGCTCAAGTCGCACACGACGAGATTCAGGCCGAGTGGCGGTCCCACCTTGGCGCCCGGCGCTTCACCCAGCTCCGCGAGACCCTGGAAGATCTGCGGGGTATCACCGACCCGTTCTCCGCTACGAGCGAGTGAAGACGGTCTTGCCCGTCATCGCCGGCCACGCTTGCGGCGCGTCCTCCCACCCGACAACCCGGTCCACGGCTGGTGCGAGATCGCAATGCGCGCTGAGTAATTCGAGGATCTCGGGGATCACGGCGCGCGCGTTGACCCTGCCGGTGACAAACCGCAACCCACGGGTGTACATCGACAGCAGCGGCATCTCGACTGCAGCTTGGTAGTAGATGCCGGTGTCGGTGCACACCCCGTCCGGCCAGGTGGCTCGCATCGTCGCCGCCAGCACCGCGGGGTCCGCCGTGGTGTGCACGGTGACAGGGTACGGATCCCAGGACTTGTCGGGCTTGATCCGGTCATGCACTGTGGCGCCGAGCTTTTCGGCCATCGCCAACCGCTGTGGGTCGGTGTCCACATAGTCGACGTGCGCGCCGTAGGCCGACCCAAACGCGGCGGCATACAACCCGATCGAGAGGCGGCCCGCCACGAGGACACGGCGATCGGCGGTGTCGAGTGCGGCCAGCTCCGCGCGGTAGGGACCGACGGTGCGCCAGCCGTCGGGAATGTTGTCCGACAAGGAGGCGATCGCGACCGTGTCCACAGTGTGAGGAACCGGCACCAGCATCGCGTCCGCATACGGCACCAGCAGTTGGTCCGCCATAAAGCCACCGCCGTCGAGGCCGGCCAGTGGCGCCATGCCGTACATCGCCATCAATGGCAACGAAGCACACGACCCCGTCGCGCCCCGCAGGCAGGCAGCGCACATTCCGCAGCTGATCTGGAACGGAACGATCACCCGATCGCCGACCTTGACATCGCGCACGGCGTCGCCGACCGCCATGACCTCGGCCACCCCCTCGTGGCCCACGGCATGGCCCGGCGGCATCGGCAGCCGTCCCTCGGCAACCGCCACATCGAGGTCGCAACAGGCCACGGCCACCGGCCGCACGATCGCTTGTCCTGGTGCCGTGATCTCAGGGTCAGGGGCGTCTCGCCAGGCGTATTCGCCCGCCGCCTCGAACATCAACTGGTGCATGCCTGACCTTTCTTTAGCGACCTTTCAAATATTGTTGAGTGACCTTTCAAGTAAAGTCAAGGGCATGCCTCGCCCAGATCGAAGCCGCGCCGCGCTGCTGGACAGCGCCGCGCTGCTGTTCCGCAGGCAGGGGTATGCCGCAACGGGGGTGAACCAGATTCTGCAGGCCGCCCAGGTCAAGGCCGGTTCGCTGTATCACCACTTCCCCGATGGCAAGCAGGAACTCGCCGCCGCGGTCGTGGACCTCGTCGGCGGCGATATCGAGGGGCGGTTACGCGGATTCCTCGCGAGCGACCTGGCCGTCGCCGACATCGTCGACGCCTGGATCGACCTGATGAGCGCCGGGCTGAGCTCCGATCGGCGCGATGGCTGCCCCATAGAACCCATCGCCACCGAGTCCGTGAACGCCAGCCCGCAGGTGCGCGATGCATCGGCACGCGCCTTCGGCGGCTGGTGCCTGGCCCTCGCGGACCGACTGCGCGCCGACGGCTGGCTGACCGAGGACTCGGAGCAGACCGCGCTCGCCGT
>JAJKIB010000088.1 GCA_021154745.1 Mycobacterium sp. | reverse complement strand
GTGCTCGACGCGGTCAGTCAGAGCGGCGTGCAGATCCCCGGCGGCATCATCGAGCACCAGCGGACGTCATATCTGGACAACCGCGTGATCGACACCGCCAAGATCGAGCCCTACGACGGGCACGTGACGCTGTACATGGCCGACCGCTACCACGACGACGCGATCTTCTTCGAGCCGCGCTACGCCACCCGTAAACCCGACGGTGGCTGGGGCGAGTTCGTCTCCGAGCTGGAGGTCGTGCCCATCGGGGGCGAGCACATCCAGGCCATCGACGAGCCGTACATTGCGAAGGTCGGCGCGCATATGAGCGAGGCGATCAACCGGATCGAGGCTGAGGAGAAGCAGGCGAAGTGACCGTAGAACCGTCTCCCACCACGACTGCCGAGAAGCTCGCCGAGCTCCGCGAAAAGCTCGAGCTGGCCAAGGAACCCGGCGGGGAGAAGGCCGTCGCCAAGCGCGAGAAGAAGGGAATCCCCAGCGCCCGCGCACGCATCAACGCGCTCGTCGACCCGGGCAGCTTCCTGGAGATCGGTGCGCTGTGCAAGACGCCGGGTGATCCCAACGCGCTGTTCGGCGACGGCGTCGTCACGGGGCACGCCACCATCGACGGCAGGCCGGTCGGCGTCTTCAGCCACGACCAGACGGTGTTCCAGGGCTCCGTCGGCGAGATGTTCGGCCGCAAGGTCGCCAAGCTGATGGAGTGGGTGGCGATGGTCGGCTGCCCGATCGTCGGCATCAACGACTCGGCGGGCGCGCGCATTCAGGACGCGGTGACGTCGCTGGCGTGGTATGCCGAGCTCGGCCGCCGTCATGAGATGCTTCGCGGCCTGGTGCCCGAGATCTCGATCATCCTGGGTAAATGCGCTGGCGGAGCGGTGTATTCGCCGATCCAGACCGATCTGGTGGTGGCGGTACGCGACCAGGGCTACATGTTCATCACCGGTCCCGACGTCATCAAGGACGTCACGGGCGAGGACGTCACCCTCGACGAACTCGGCGGCGCAGACAATCAGGCCCGGTACGGCAACATCCACCAGGTGGTCGAGGACGAGGCCGCGGCCTTCCAGTACGTCCGCGACTACTTGAGCTTCCTGCCCCCCAACATGTTTGACGACGCGCCGATCGTCAACCCCGGCATGGAGCCGGAGATCACGCCGCACGACCTCGAACTCGATTCGATCGTGCCGGACAGCGACAACATGGCCTACGACATGCATGAGATCCTGCTGCGGATCTTCGACGACGGCGACGTCTTCGACGTCGGCGCCCAGCGTGGCCCGGCGATGATCACCGCGTTCGCCCGCGTCGACGGCCGTCCTGTCGGCGTGGTCGCCAACCAGCCGATGGTGCTGTCCGGTTCCATCGACAACGAGGCGTCGGACAAGGCGGCCGGCTTCATCAGGTTCTGCGACTCCTACAACCTCCCACTGGTTTTCGTCGTCGACACCCCCGGCGCCCTGCCCGGTGTGCAGCAGGAAAAAGGCGGCATCATCAAGCGCGGCGGCCGCTTCTTCAACGCCGTCGTGGAGGCCGACGTACCGAAGGTGACGATCACCATCCGCAAGTCCTACGGCGGCGGGTACGCGGTGATGGGGTCCAAGCAGCTGACGGCCGACCTCAACTTCGCGTGGCCGACGGCGCGGATCGCGGTGATCGGCGCCGAGGGCGCGGCACAGCTTCTGATGAAGCGCTTCCCCGACCCCAGTGCACCTGAGGCGCAGGAGGTCAAGCGCCAGTTCATCGAGGGTTACAACCTCAACCTGGCGACGCCCTGGATCGCCGCCGAACGTGGCTACATCGACGGCGTGATCGAACCGCACGAAACGCGGCTGCTGCTACGCAAGTCGCTGCGCCTTTTGCGTGACAAGCAGAAGCACGATCGCGTGCAGCGCAAGCACGGACTCCTTCCGATCTAAGCCGACTAGTATGCGCGCATGCCGCTAGCGAACGGCGACGTCATCGCGGGGTACACCATCCTGCGATCGCTGGGTGCTGGCGGGATGGGCGAGGTCTATCTCGCCCAGCATCCACGGCTGCCGCGGCGCGACGCGCTCAAGGTGCTCTCGGCGTCGGTCTGCTCGGAAAGCGAATACCGGCAACGGTTCAACCGGGAAGCCGACATCGCCGCCACCCTATGGCACCCGCACATCGTCGAGGTGCATGACCGGGGCGACGTCGAGGGTCAGCTGTGGATCTCAATGGACTACGTCGAGGGGACCGACGCGGGACGCCTGCTCAGCGAGCGCTATCCGGATGGGATGCCGCCCAACGAGGTGGTGCGGATCGTGACTGCGGTTGCCGACGCGCTCGATTACGCACATCAACGTGGGCTATTGCACCGTGACGTGAAGCCGGCGAACATCTTGATGGCCAACCAGGGCACCGGCGGCGAGCGGATCATGTTGGCCGACTTCGGAATTGCCCGCTGGCTAGGCGAGCCGAGCGTGCTCACCGGGACGAACATGACCGTCGGCACTGTCGCCTACTCCGCACCCGAACAGCTGAAGGGCGAAGAGATCGACGGACGCGCCGACCAGTATGCGCTTGCGGCGACGGCCTTCCAGCTGTTGACCGGGACGCCGCCGTTTCAGCACTCGAATCCCGCGGTCGTCATCAGCCAGCACCTCACCGCCGATCCACCGAAGATCGGCACCCGGCGACCCGAGTTGTCCGGCCTCGGACCAGTATTCGACAAGGCGCTCGCCAAGTCACCGGACGAGCGGTACGGGCGATGTATCGATTTCGCCCGCGCCCTCGCCCATCACATCGGCCTCGAGGAGCCGGAGGTTGGCGTCGACGAGACCATGTTGGCGCCAGCCGCCGCCGGTCCCCGGCATGCCAGAGCGCAGGCCAAGCCACGACGGCGCATCGTCGTGCCGGTCGCGATCGCGCTCGTTGTGATCGCCATTGCGGGAGTGGGTTTCGTGCTGTTCGACCGCACGCGCGACCACTCCGCAGAAGCCAAGCCGCACCCGTCATCCGCACCGTCCGCTGCCACAGCCCCGGGCGGTGTCACGTTGCCGGTGGTGGTCGTCGGCGCCAGTTGTGCGACATTGGGCGCTGCAGGCATCACCGAGGGCGGTGCGCCGACGTACTGCGCACACCTGCCGACTACGGATGCCACGATTTGGTCGCTGTATCCGGGCGAGATCTCCAGTCCGACCGCGACGGCAGGCCCGAACGACGAGGTGTACCCGTCGGAGACGGAGTCACCGGTTCTGGTGTGCATGGAGCAGACCGGGCAGTCGCACGTGGACTGCCACGACGACATCCTGCAGAGCAACGCCACGGCCACCGCGACGCCGCCGTCGTAGCGCGTCTGCGCAAGACTAGAGGCTCAGGATCGAACCCACCGTACGATGACGGTCCCATCAGCGCCGAGCAGAACGTCTTTGCGCTGCATGCGAATCTCGACATGGTCAGCTGAGGTGGCGATGCGGCGGGCGGCCCCGGCCACCATCATGGGACTCGTGGTGAGGCACAGCTCATCAATTTCATTGCCCGCAACAAGGTGCGAAAATAGCGTGGGACCGCCCTCGACGAGCACACGGTTCAGACCGAGCTCCGAAAGGGCGTTGCGTATTGCGGCGGAACCGATCTGGCCCTCGGCCATCTCCGCCACAAGTGCTCCGGACGCTTCGAGCGCTCGCCGGGCTGAACTCGGTGCGCTCTCGGAGACGACCACGATCGGCGGCATCGTCGGATTCTGTAGCAGCTGAGGCGGGATCACGGCGCGGCGCGAGACAACCGCTAGCCGCAGAACAGCCGACATACCGTGCGAAAGTCGCCAGGGTTGCGCGTCCGCGCCCACCTGAATATCGGCATAGGGCTTGGACGCCGCCGTGGTGGCACCGACGAGAACTACGTCCGCGACTTCACGCAACCGGATGAACACCCGCCGGTCCGTTTGCGTCCCCAGCCTTCTGCCCGAACCATCAAGCGTCACCGCCCCGTCGATGCTCGCAATGAAATTTGCACGAAGCCGTGGCTGGGAAAGACCGTCGGGATAGGCGAATAGGTCGCGCAGGGCGTCATCGGTGAGCGCCTCTGCGTCGTGAAAAGTTGACTGTGACGTTCCGGCAAAAGCGGTCATAGTGCGACACCAACGTTTCTCTTCGACGGGTATTTCGACGGCACCGGGCGACTTGCGGGTTCTGGCCGGCCGACGAAGAACAGTGCGGTTATCACTCCCAACGCCGCCGCGAACGCCGGCAAGAGCATCGATTGCGACATCGCGTCGGCGAACGGTCCTTTGAGCGAGTCCGGCAGCCGTGCCGCAGCGTCGCCGGGTTCGGCGCCCAGCAGTGCCGTCATCAAGGCGGCGATACTGGCGCTACTGAGCACCGCCCCGACCTGCCGCACCGTGTTGTACACAGCCGAGCCAGCACCGGCCAGGTCTGGTGGCAGGGTCCGAGATGCGGTGACCGCCAACGGTTCCCACGTGAACGCACCCGCGGCGCCGATTACCGTCAGCGGCAACACCAACCGCCACACCGGTGTGGCCGGGTCCATTTCCAGTGAAAGCCAGGCAAGGGCAATCGCCAGTGCCGCAAAGCCGGGGCCGACGATGGCTCGCGGCTGGAAGCGGTCCACAAGCCTGCCGACGACTGGAGCCAGGACGCCCGTCGCGATGGCCATCGGCGTAGTCACCAGCGCCGAGCGCGTAGGGGACAGCCCGCATACCTCTTGCAGGTAGAACATCAGCGGGACCGCACACGCGACGACTGCGAAGCTGATCAACGCGATTCCGGCGTTGGACAGGCTGAAGTCGCGGTGGCGAAACAACGACAGCGGAATCAGCGGCTCATGCCGCTGGACTGACTGCCAGACGACGAACGCGGCAAGTAAGGCGAAGCCGCCGGCGATGACGGCCCAAATCCAGGACGCCCAGTCGTGGTTTTGGCCCTCCTGCAACCCGAACACGATCAGACATATGCCAGCGCCGGACAGCAGCACGCCGAGGATGTCGAGGCGATAACGCCGCGTGGGCAGCGCAGGAATCAGCCGCACCGCCATGACGAGTCCCACGACACCGATCGGAACATTGACGAGGAAGACCCACTGCCAGCCCAGCCCATCGACGAGCACACCGCCGGCCAGTGGGCCGACGAACATGCCGACTCCGGCGGTAGCGCCCCAGAGGCTCATCGCGACGCCGCGCCGCTCGGCAGGGAAGGTGCGGGTGACCGCCGACAAGGTCTGCGGGGCCAGCAGCGCGGCGCCGATGCCTTGGGCGACCCGTCCGCCGATCAGCATTCCGATGGATTCGGATAGGCCGCACCACACCGACGGCACGATGAAGCGCGCCAAGCCCGCAAGGTAGACGTTCTTCGGTCCGAACCGGTCTCCGAGCCGTCCACCCACCAGGAGAAACACGGCAAAGACCAGTAGATAGGCGCTGGTTATCCAGATGACCGCGTCATAGGTGGCATCGAAATCTCGTTTGATGACCGGGTTGGCGACCGTGACGATGGTCGAGTCGACGACGATCAGCAAGAAGCCGACCATCATGGCCCACAACGCACGGTACGGGTGACTCCCCGTCGACGCGGCCGTCATGGAACCTGGATCACTTTCGCAGTAGCAGGTGCAGCGCCTCGGCCCGTGACGCTGCATCGGTTTTGAACTGACCGCGAACTGCGGAGGTCGTCGTACTGGCTCCCGGCTTTCGCACACCGCGCATCGACATGCAGAGGTGCTCGGCCTCGATGACGACAATGACGCCGCGGGGATTCAATTTACTCATAAATGCGTCGGCGATTTGCCCGGTGAGCCGTTCCTGCACCTGCGGGCGTCTGGCATACAAGTCGACCAACCGCGCGATCTTCGAAAGGCCGGTTACCCGACCGTCATCTCCGGGAAGGTAGCCGACGTGGGCGACACCATGGAATGAAACCAGGTGATGTTCACATGTGGAGTACATCGAAATTTGCTTAACTAACACGAGCTCGCCGTGTTGCTCGTCGAACATCGTCGTCAGCACGTCGTCGGGATCGCTGTACAGGCCTGTGAATGTCTCGCGGTAGGCCCGTGCCACCCGGGCCGGGGTATCCCGCAGACCGTCGCGGTGAGGATCCTCACCGATCGCGACGAGCAAGTCGAAAATTGCGGCTTCGACGGCTGCCTGGTCGAAAATCCTCTTTGGCCTCAGTTTGCCGTTCGAAGTATGCGGCGCTTCCTTCGATTGCAACATAATTGACTCCTCGCCGAACTACAGAAAGCGGCCGCAAATCATTTGCTGCAGAGATGCATTGTTCTTGTAGTCGATATAACTACTAGCAGAGCGTTTGCGGCAACGTCAGTTGTTTGAAGAATTCACGCGGCAACTACGGACGCGCCGCCGTCGGCGCTGCGGCCTAGATCGGCGGCAGCTCGAGCCAGTCATCGACCATGAACCCGTCTCCGCGGGCGACCACCGTCGCGCCGCCGTGCCCTGGATAGTGCGCGGGAATCACCACAGCGCGTCGACGTGACGCTTCGGTCAGCACCCGCTTGCGCGTCACCGCCGCGGCCGCGAAATCCTCGTCCCAGACGCACGGGTCATTGGGCCGGTGCAGCTGGATCGGGCAGTGCGTCAGGTCGCCGACGAACACGGCGGGCTTGCCGGCGTCCAGCCACACCACCGACGATCCCGGAGTGTGGCCCGGCGCCGGACGAAGGTGCACCGACTCGCTCAGCTGATAATCGTCGGACCACAACTCGATCTGCGCTTCGACCGGAGAAACGCTGTCCGCGAACATTGTTCGGACGTGTTCCCGCAACGACAGCTCGTCTTCGGTCCGCGGCGTCGCGCGCTGTGCGGCGCTGTCCGGATGGAAGTGCCGGTAGTCCGCTTCTGGCACCAGGTAGCGGGCGTTGGGAAACGTCGGTACCCACGCATCGCCGTCGCGCATGGTGTTCCAGCCGACGTGATCGAAGTGCAGATGTGTGTTGATGACGACGTCGACATCGGCAGGATCGACTTCTGCGTCCTGCAGTGACGTCAAGAAGTCGGTGTGCAGGTGGTCGAGCACTGCCATCCGAGGACGAGTCCGATCGTTACCGACGCCGGTGTCGACGACGACGGTGAGCCCGTCGACCTCGACGACCCAGATCTGTAACGCGATGCGCCAGTGGTCGTCGCTCCAGAAGGTCGGTGCGAACTCGTCCGCGAGATCACTCCACGCCTCGGCCGGAGTCTGCGGGAAGACCCTTATCGGCAAGCTGTCGACCTGCCACTCGATGACGCGAGTAAGCACCGCGTTGCCGAGCCGGATCCGATCCACAGCGCCAGGCTAATTGACGGCGAACGCGTCGACTGGCTTGTGGTCTGGAGAACACGGCCACGCGGGACCTTGCGGCCCTGACCCTGTCGAAATTGCGTCCGGGGTTGCGATGCGCCGTGATTTACAGCCCTGACTGCTATCTGAACGGGAAGTTCAGGGCCCGATGCGGATCTTGCCAGGCTTGTACAGCCCGCTGTGCGTGGCGGTGCCGAAGTCGAACTGCGCCGGCTGCGCGTCGACGATGGTGTCGAACTTGCGCAGTGAGCCCCAGTCGCGGCCCCAGTCGTCGGACAGATACGACGCCATCACATGTGCCCGCAGCAGAAGGTCGGTGATGCCCAGCAGGCCGCCGTTGAGGCCGTCCTCCCAGGTGTCGGTGTCCTTGCGCTTGGCGTTGTAGTCGGGCGTGATCCGGAACTTCGGAATCTCCGTCACGCCGTTGGCGTGCAGCATCGGCTGCTGGCACGGGAACGCAAGGCCCACAGCCCAATCCATCAGCACGGGCTGATCGGAGCCGACATACTCCTGCACCGACCGCAGCTCGGGCACCCGCGGCGGCGTGACCGCGATCCAGTCGCCCGGCGTCAGTGACAGATCCTCGGCGACCACCCGCACCGCGACCGAGTCGGCGGGTATCTGCGACCGCGGGAACCGCAGGTTGCGCCACGACGGGATGGGCCCGATGTCGTACGGCACCAGCCTGCCCGCCGGAACCGGAGCGCCATCCGGGCCGGGGCGCGCGTATTCCAGTTCGACCTTCTGACCGTCGGTTCGCCCGTTGAACACGCTGTCGCCGGTGATGGTGCCCGCCGCCGTGATGACAACAAGCGGATGCGCGTCGTCGGGTCGAGGCAGTTGATACCAGGCCGATGCCAACCGGCTCTGCTGTTGCGGACCCTCGACATACGTGCCCGCCAGCGGAACCCGCGCGGGGTCAAGGCCGTACGGCAACGGCACCGTCGAGCCGTTGACACCCGGCGTCTTGAGCTTGGTGGGGGCGTCCCAGTCGTAGTCCGTGCCTGGCATCGGCAGGTTCATCCGGATCGTCTCTGCGACAATCTTTTCCGGCACACCGCTGGGGATGAAGCCCACCGGCCCGACACCGCCGAGCGGGCCCAGCGGACCGTAGTTGCCGGGCAGCGGCGTCAAGAAGCCGTCGTTGGCATCGGGCTCGACGAGCACATCGTCGGCCAACCCGCAGCCACCGGTGAAGGCGCGCAGATTGGCCCATGCGTTCGAGTAGGTCGGGTATTGGCGCACGATGCCCGCCAGCATCGACCCGACGAAGACCACCACCATGAACCCCGCGGCCAATGGGATGGGTGCGGCTGTCAATGCGCGGGCAATGCGCCCCTCGCCGTGCTCGCGGGACGCGAAGTGCAGCCACGTCGCGTAGATCGCGGTGATCGCGAACAGGATAAAGAACAGGAAACTGCCAGTGAGCCCGGCGATCTTGGGCGTCGCGTTGTTGAACGGGACGCCGTAGCTCGACACGTACCACCAGCCGTTGGTGGTGGCGAAACACAGCGCCAACATGAAGAACACCGCGGCGAGGAACGCCATCCTGTTGCGCGACCACCGCATCACCGCCGGGGACACCAGCACTGTGGCCACCGCCGCCATCGCCGCGCCCACCGCGGCGAACAAACC
>JAJKIB010000087.1 GCA_021154745.1 Mycobacterium sp. | reverse complement strand
GACTTCTTCCTCACCGACGACGGTCCGGTGGTCAACGAAATCAACACCATGCCCGGCTTCACCACGATCTCGATGTATCCGCGGATGTGGGCGGCCAGCGGCGTGGACTACCCGACGCTATTGGCCACCATGGTCGAGACGGCGCTGAAGCGCGGCACCGGCCTGCGCTGAGCATCCTGCTGTAGGCGGCGCAGCCTCCTACCACCGTAGGAGATCAAAGACCGAACTCTGGCACGATGCGCAACTGGATGCCGATTTCTTAACGTCAAATCATGACTTGGGCAACAGTTCCCGGCGCCGATCCAATCGCCGCCCCTCGACGTCTGATAGCCGAATTGGCACACCTCGTCGCTCAGGCGACGCGCGCCATGTCGCGGAGTTCGGCACGTCGTCAGTCACCGAAGCCGCGCCACTATCCACCGCAACGCGAGGCGTTCCTCGAGCAGGCCGCGATGACACGCGAAATGCTCAGACTCTGAACGCAGTCAGCGCGGCGCGACGATGCCGTTGTCGTAGGCGTAGACGATCGCGGCGGCCCGGTCACGCAGGCGGAGCTTGAGAAAGATTCGGCCGATGTGGCTCTTGACGGTGACGCCCGAAATGGTGAGTGCATCGGCAATCTCGGCGTTGGAACGGCCCTTCGCGATCAGGGTCAGCACATCGAGTTCACGCGCCGTCAAATCCGTGACAGGAGTCGTAGGCCGCGGCTCGGACGAGTTTCGGTAAGTCGTCAGTACGCGCGCGGTCACCGCCGGATCCAGGTAACTGTCGCCCCTGGCCACCGCCCGAACGGCGCGGATCAGTTCCTCAGCGGAGGAGTCCTTGAGCACGAAGCCCGCGGCGCCGGCGCGTAGCGCGCCCGACAGTAACTCGTCGTCGTTGAACGTGGTGAGGGCGAGCACGGGCGGTCCACTGCAGGCCGACAGCCGACCTGTCGCTTGGATGCCGTCGACTCGTTTCATTCGCAGGTCCATCACCACGACGTCCGGCCGATGCTCCGCGACGGCGTCGCGTACCTCGTCACCGTCGGAACACTCGGCGACGATGGTGAACCCGTCCTTGCGGCGCAGGATCCGGCGCAGCCCGGAGCGCACCAGTTCCTGGTCGTCGACGAGCAGCACCGCGATATCGTCTGTCTCGCCATTCATCATGTGAATGGGCACCCTTTGGTGTCGACGGGACCCAGTGGAATGTCGGCGCGCACCAACCAGCCGTCGCCCGACGGGCCGATATCAATGGTTCCGCCAAGCAAGTGAACCCGTTGCCGCATGCCCGCGACGCCACGTCCTTCCGATGTGGTCGTGGCGGCGACGGCGATGGGTAGCCGATTGACGACTGTGAGAGTCGCTGCGGTGCGTGATATCGCCAGCGTCACGGTGGATTGTGAGTCAGGGGAGTGCTTGGCGATGTTGGCCAGCGACTCCTGAGTGATGCGATACAGCGCCAGCCCTGTTGCGGCCGACACCCGGTCGAACTGCCCGTCTGTGTCGAGGTGGATCTGCAGACCGGCGCGAACGAAATCGTCGACCAGCCTGGAGATGTCGTCAACGCTTGGCTCGGGAGCCATCTTCATCGGAGCGCCGTCGAGCAGGCCGACGGTGCGGCGGATGTCTGCCATCGCCTGGCGGCCGAGGTGCTCAGCCTGTTCGAGCGCTTCGACCGCGTCGTCCACGTCGCGGTCTTGCTGCAGTCCGCGGCGGGCTCCAGTGATGTGTAAAAGGGTGATGCTGAGCGAGTGGGCGATGACGTCGTGCACTTCGCGGGCGATGCGCCGGCGTTCGTCGGCGGCGGCATGCTGGGCCAGCTGCGCCTGTGCCTGATGCTGCTTGATCATCAATTGCTGTTGTCCGTACATGAGAAACCCGATCAGCCAGCCGAATCCAGTGACACAGAGATACAGTGCTACCGCATCGAGACGATGTAGAGCCGCGGCGCTGAGCAGCAGGACGGCGGCCGATGCCAAGGCCAAGACGCCGCCGACCACGTCCGTCAGCGATCCGACGACACCGATCATCAGCACCAGCAGCAGTGGCGCAAAATCGGCCGCGATGGGCGTCGACGTGGCGAACAACAGTATTGCGGTCGCCGTTGTCCCCGCCGCCCACAGGACGCGCGCATCAAACTTGATGCCGGAGACGAAGAAGAGCACCAGGGGAGTGAATGCGACGGCGAGTGCGATCAGGGACACGGGTAGGTCCTTGGCGGGGCGCTGCAGCACTGCGAGAATCCCGGTGGCCAACATGGTCAGGTCGACTGTGACCACAAATGACCAGTTGTAGCCGAACGGGATCAGCTCAGTCCTTCTGTGTATCCGTTCCCGCACGTAGCGCGTCACCGCACCCAGCATCGTGCCATCGTAGAAGGATCTGCAGCCTGACACATCATGCTGTGGTCGGCTGTTATCTCCTACCACGGTCGCAAACCGAGATTCGGACTTCGGCACGACGACATGACGGCGGGCGTTTCGTAACGTCGAGTGATGAGACTGGCGCGGTTCACGAGCCGCTATGCCATCTGGATTGTCGTCGTCTGGCTGGTCGGCGCGGGTGCCGCGAATCTGGTGGTGCCACAACTCGAACATGTCGTTCAAGGCCACTCTCGGTCCTTCCTTCCCGCCGACGCACCAAGTTCGGTAGCCGCTGCGGCAGCAGCCGAGCTGTTCGGCGAGCAGCGCAGCAACAACTTCAATTTCATTGTGCTGGAACGTGATCGGCCACTGAACGAGCAGGATCGCCAGTTCTACGATGAGCTGATCGCAACGCTGCGCGCCGACTCCAGGCACGTGATCGCGGTGACCGATCTGTGGTCCGATCCGGCAACGGCGGCTGCGGGACAAAGCGCGGACCGCGGCGCCGTGACGGTGATGATGCGGCTTTCCGGCATGATCGGCACCTCGCAGGCGACGGATTCGGTTGCCGCACTGCGTGACACCGTAACCCGGTCCGGTCCACCGCAAGGGTTGCGGGTCTACGTCACCGGGCCGGGTGCGACGATCGCCGATGAGTTCACCGCGATCGACCGGCAGATGCTGGGCATCACCGCCGCGAGCGTCGGGCTGATTCTGATGCTCCTGCTCATCGTCTATCGCTCGGTCGTTGGCGCGGCGATCCCGCTCGTCTCCGTCGGTGTCGCCATTGCGGTGGCCAGGTCAATCGTGGCGGCGCTTGGTGAGGCGGGCGTTGTCGAGGTGTCTCTGTTCTCGGTCGCATTGCTGGCGGCGATGCTCCTTGGTGCGGGCACCGATTACGCGATCTTTCTGATCGGCCGCTACCACGCGAGCAGGCGCGGCGGCATCGAATGGCGACCGTCTGTCGTCGACGCCTATCGCGGCGTCGCCCCCGTGATCGTGGGATCGGGTTTGACGATCGCAGGCGCGTTGTCGTGTTTGAGCATGGCACACGTTGCAGTGTTCCGCAGCACCGGAATTCCCTGCGCCATCGGTGTCCTGGTGGCGATGCTCGCGTCGTTGACTCTGACGCCGGCGCTGATCGCTCTCGCCGCGCGCTGCGGCTGGCTTGAGCCTCGCCGCTCGCGGACCACGCGGCGCTGGCGGCGTATCGGGGTAACCGTGGCACGGTGGCCCGCGCCGGTCCTGGCGGCCAGCGGGGCGCTGATCATCGTGGTCGCGCTGCCGCTGACCGGTCTGAAGCTCGGCTGGAACGAGCCGGGCGCCACCCCCGCCGCTGCCGAGTCCAACCGCGGCTATGCCGCGGCCGATCGCCACTTCCCGGCGAACCACCTACTGCCAACGGTGCTCACCATCGCCGCCGACCATGACATCCGCAACCCGGCCGGGCTGATCGCCATCGAGCGGATTACCCAGCAGGTCATGGCCATTCCCGGAGTGCGGATGGTGCAATCGGCGAGCCGCCCTGCTGGCAAGGTGCCCGATGAAGCCACCCTCACCGGGCAGGCCGGCGTCATCGGCCGCCAACTCAATGACGCGTTCGACGGCGTCACCGACCGACTCGCCCGCGTCGCCGAACTCGACGGGGCGCTGGGGTCGATGGCCGCGGCCGTCGACCAGCTTGCCAGCGGTCTGCAGGGTAGCGCCGACGGATTGAGTCAGGTCGGCTCGGCTTCGGCGGACATTCGCGCCGGCATGACCGGGGTGCAAGCCAATGTGACGACGGTGTCGGGCCACCTCGACCCGCTGCGGGGTTTTGTGTCGTCAACACCGGACTGCCCCGCCAATCCGATCTGCTCCGTGGTCGCCCGGGTAGTACGGCCCGTCGACGATGTGATGCATAGCTCCGCCCAAATCAATGGCGGCGCGGCCAAACTCGCCGACGGTTCCACCGCAGCGACCAATTCACTTGCCGCTCTGCCTGCAGCCGTGAACACCATGGCCGATCAACTGCGGCGTGCCCGTGCAGCCACCGGCGACCTGACACAGCTCGCCCAATCCCTTGGTCCGCAGCTGCGCCAGTTGACCAACTACCTACAGGAGATGGACACGCAGTTTCGTGGCAGCGCCGCCGGCGGTTTCTACCTGCCGCAGCGTGCACTGGCAGATCCGCGACTGCAGGCCGCGCTGGACAAATTGATGTCGGGCGACGGGCGTGCGACATATCTACTCGTCTACGGCGACGGGCATGAATGGAGCGGCGAGGGCGCGGGGCGCGCCCCCCAAATCGAGACCGCTGTGCGGGAAGGAACCAAGGAAGGCACTCTCACACCGACCGCCGTGCACGTCACCGGCGTTGGCCCCACCAATGTTGACCTACAGACGCTCGTCGACCGTGACATGACCTTGCTGTTGGCCAGCACGCTTGCGCTCATCTTCCTCATCGTGGCGCTGATGCTGCGCAGCCCGGTCGCAGGCATCGTCGTCGTCGGCACCGTCGCGTTGTCTTATGCGTCCGCCCTGGGTGCCAGCGTCCTCATCTGGCAGCACCTGCTGGGCCATGACTTGCACTGGTCGGTGGCGCCGATCTCGTTCATCGCGCTGGTGGCTGTCGGCGCCGACTACAACCTGCTATTGGCCATGCGCATCCGCGAAGAAGCTCACGCAGGCCCGGCCACCGGTATGGTTCGCGCGTTCGCCGCCACCGGCGGCGTGGTGACCACCGCCGGAATCGTATTCGGCATCACCATGTTCGCCCTCGCCGGCAGCAGCGTGCTCAGCATCGCGCAGATCGGAACAACCATCGGCGTCGGCTTGCTGCTCGACACCCTCATCGTGCGCACGTTCGTGCTGCCGTCGGTCATCGCACTGCTCGGCAGGTGGTTCTGGTGGCCATCGCGCGCGAGCGTTCTAACCCACCGGCGCGGGGTCAATGGGCTTGGCCGGCAACGACTTCGCGATCACCCCGGAGATCTCCTGGATCGGCGTCGGGCCGGATCCCTGCGGCAGCGTTAGCGCGACGTACACGGGCCGGTCGACGGCGAACCACGTTGTGCGGCCCCCATCCCCGAGCTCGAACCACTGCACGGCATCGACCACCTGCAGCGGTGAGCCGACGACGAATTCCGCGGGCCGGTCCAGGCCGCAGCGCAGAATGACCGGCTCGTCTCCCGACGTCCATGCCGCCGCCCCCGGCGGTGCGGGCTCGGCTGCCGGTGCGCGGCGATAGTCACCCAGTTGCTCGGGCAGCGCGTCGAGCAGGTTGTGGCAGTCGGCGCTGTCGCCATTCGGCGCGGGCACGGAAGCGATGGCGACGGTTTGTCGCCCGGGCGGGGACTGCCGCAGTGCGGCGAAGACGAGAATGCCGACGATCGCCCCCGCCGCGACGATGATCGCGGCGATCAGCAACGCTCGCGGGGGCCCGTCGCGGGTCTCGGTATCCACGGCCCAAACTTTAAGGGCGCACTCCGTTGGCGATCGGGCAGGTCAGTGTGCGGGTGATGCCGGTGACCTGCTGCACGCTCGGAACGACGGTGGCCTGCAGGTCGGTGAGGTTATCGGCGCCGATGCGCACGACCACGTCGTAGGGGCCGGTGACGTACTCCGACGACAACACCCCGGGGAGGCCGGCGAGTTGCTTGGCGACGACCTCGGCGCGGCCCACCTCGGTCTGGATCAGCATGAAAGCCTCGACCACCCCGTATCCCCTCCGTCTTGCTGCATAGACTGCTGGCCGCAGGCACCAAACGTACCGCAGGTCCGGCCGGTGTTCAGGCCAGGAAAGGGGCGGCATGGCGACCGACGAACCGGCCGAGACCCTGGCCGGGGTGGGGGAGTTCGCGGTGATCGACCGCCTGGTGGCGGGCCGCGACCAGCCCGCGACGGTGGTGTTGGGACCCGGCGACGACGCCGCGGTGGTCGTCGCCGGCGACGGCAGGACGGTGGTATCCACCGACATGCTGGTGGCCGGACGCCACTTTCGGCTGGACTGGTCCACACCGCATGACGTGGGCCGCAAGGCCATCGCGCAGAACGCCGCCGACATCGAGGCGATGGGTGCGCAGGCCACCGCGTTTGTCGTCGCATTCGGCGCGCCCGCGGACACGCCTACCACGCAGGCGCTCGAGTTGGCGGACGGCATGTGGCATGAGGCGCGGCTGTTCGGGGCGGGAATCGTCGGCGGTGATCTGGTGAGCGCCCCGCAATGGGTGATTTCGGTGACGGTGCTGGGTGACCTTGGCGGTCGCGAGCCGGTACGCCGCAGCGGCGCGAGGCCAGGCGACACGGTAGCGGTCGCGGGCGAACTGGGTCGATCTGCCGCCGGATATGCGTTGTGGCACAGCGATATTCGCCAATTCGAGGGGCTGCGCCGCCGACATCTGGTGCCCGAACCGCCGTACGGGCAGGGCCGAGCCGCCGCCGATGCCGGAGCCACCGGGATGACGGATGTGTCCGACGGGTTGATCGCCGACCTCGGCCACATCGCCACAGCATCGGGAGTCGGCATCGACGTCTCGACCGCCGCGCTGTCCGGCGACCGTGATGCCGTTGCCGACGCGGCCGCGGTCGTCGGGTGCGACGCGTGGGCCTGGGTACTCGGCGGCGGCGAGGACCACGCGCTGGTCGCTACCTTCCCGACACCGCCCCCGGCCGGTTGGCGGACGATCGGCCGGGTGCTCGACGGGCCGCCTCGCGTCTTGGTGGACGGCGCCGAATGGAACGGAAATCCAGGTTGGCAGTCGTTCTGACCGACCGCGCCCGCTAGGTTGGCTTTTCGTGACCGCACGCCCCCTGCATGAACTCGTCGAAGATGGTTGGGCCTCCGCATTGCAACCCGTCGGCCCACAGGTCGCCCAGATGGGCGAGTTCTTACGGACCGAGCTCGCGGCGGGGCACGG
>JAJKIB010000086.1 GCA_021154745.1 Mycobacterium sp. | reverse complement strand
ACCGGATTCGCGAGGTGGCTGCCACACTGATGCCGTGACCCCGGAGCCCGTCGAACCCGACACCAAGGACTGGACCTGGGTCTTGACGAGCCCATGCCTTGAGTGCGGCTTCGACCCCGCGGCCGTGCACCACACCGAGGTCGCCCGTCGTATCCGCAGCGATGCCGCCGACTGGGTGAGCAGGCTCAACGGTCCCGGCGTTCGCGGCCGTCGCCAGCCGACGGTGTGGTCGCCGCTCGAGTACGGCTGCCATGTTCGCGACATACACCGGATCTTCAACCACCGGGTCAGGCTGATGCTCGACCAGGATGAACCGCGGTTTCCCAACTGGGACCAGGACGAGACCGCAATAACCGACGACTACGCCTCCCAGGATCCCGCCACGGTCGCCACCGAACTGTTCGACGCCGCAAGCATTGTGGCCGACACTTACGCGAACGTGCCGGCCGACGCGTGGTCACGGCGCGGCTTGCGCAGCAACGGTAGCGAATTCACCATCGCGACGATCTCGATCTACCACTTGCACGACATCGTCCATCACGCCTACGACGTCGCCGGTTGACTTAGGGAGCGGCCCGCGCGACTCTGGCAGCGGCGGTGCTGCGACCGGTGGCCGGTGCGAGCCGTGCGATCCCGCGCAGGATCCACGGTGTGCGCCTTGCCATCACCTCGACGGCGCGGTCCGACGCACGCATCGCACTCCGAGGGCCGGGGGTGGACATTGTGGCCAGCTCCGCCTCGGCGGATCCCGATCGCGCGCCGTGGCGATCGACTGCCAGCAGCTGCCAGGTGCCGGGAACCCCGCGCAACTCGACGCTGCCGCGATCTTCAAAGCCGGTGCCCGAGCCCACGACCAGGTCACGCACGGTGCGCGAGACCAGGATTTCCCCGGCGCCTGCGTGGCCGAGAATCCGCGCAGCGATGTGCACTGCGATCCCCCCGATGTCAGTGTCGAGCAGTTCACACTCGCCGGTATGGATGCCAGCACGGATCTCGATGCCCAGCGTCTCAGCTTCAGCGCGCAACGCCTCGGCGCAGCGGATGGCCTGCGTCGGCCCGTCGAACGTAGCCAGGTGACCATCGCCGGTGCTCTTGACCACCGTTCCGCCGAAACGTTCCGCGAGGTCGGCGGTGATCTCACGAAAGCGTTGCAGCACCGCCCGCCACCGCTCGTCGCCGGTGGTCGCGGCGTGTTGCGTCGATGCGACGATGTCGGTGAACAGTACGGTGCGCAGGGCACGGTGTGATTGGGCCGGTGCCGCATGACTGCCGGTGAGGAACTCCTCGATCTCGGTCAGGATCGTGTCGGGATCGCTTAACCAGGGCAAGTGTTCTGCGCTGTCGACCTCGAGGTACCGCGCGTCGGGGATGTGGTCGGCGAGGTAGCGGCCAGCCTGTACCGGAACGACGGGGTCCTCGCGGGCATGGATGACCAGGGTTGGGGCGATGATCGTCGGCAGGATCGGCCGCACGTCGATCCGGAACGCTGCTTCGAGTGACGCGCGCGCCATCCCCGGGCTGGCGCACATGCGCTCAAACATGGCGAGCCAGGGTAATCGACCGGACGCTGACGGCGCGGTGATGCTTAATGTCGCACCGCTGCCCCACCCCGAGCCGACGGCGCGGGCGATTTCCTGCATCCGGGTGATCTGCTCCACCGACGGCATATAGTCTTCACCCTGCTCGGGAAGGTGGCGCGCCCACAGCTCGGCCGGGTCGCGCTCGACGTCGTCCCACCCCTCAGTGAAGCCGTAGAACGGATACGAGTCGGCGAGGATCAACGCCTGGGTTCGCTCCGGTCGTGTTGCCGCGAAAACAATGGACGCAAATCCGCCGTCATTCATACCGAAAAGAACGGCCCTTCTGAAGCCGACGGCGTCCATGACCGCCTCGATCTCGGCCGCTCGATCATCCAGCGTGCGAACGTGCGGGACCGGGTCGGACAGCCCGACCCCGGCCTTATCGAACACTACGACGCGACAGAACGTGGCGAGCTGGTCGAAGAAGGCCTTGTATTCGGGCACGGTCCAAAACAGCTCGACTTGGCTGATGAACGGCCCGACAAAGACGAGCTCGATTGACCCGTCGCCGAATACCTGATGCGCCAGGCTGAGCTCACCGCACCGTGCATATGACGTGTCCGCCATGCCCAGAGCCTAATTGACGGTGGCGCAGATAGCGATCATTGACCACATTGAACACATATCGCTAATGTGTTCAAATGCGCGCCGAGCAGCGTTCGGTGTCCCCCACCTTGCTGGCGGCCACCACTGAAACGCTGCGGCGTCTCGGGCCCCGTCAATTCAGCCTCACCGCCGTCGCGGAGGCGGCAGGCGTGTCCCGGGGCACGGTGCACAACGCGCTGGGCAGCCGCGACCACGCGATAAAAACCGCGCTCGACCATCTGGCATCGGTGTTCACAGAAACGATGGCCGCCGAGGTCGACAAGGAATCCACTCTGGCCGACCAAGTGGCGGCCGCGGCTGTGGTGGTCTGCGCACACCGACAAAGCTCCGACTCGGTAGCGCCGCGTGGCATCAACGAAAGCATTCTGGTGCTGCTGCTGCGCAATATCGGCGAGGACCTGATGAAGCGTTCCATCGAGTTGTGGAAGCCGAGGGTACGCGCGGCGCAGAAGCGCGGAGAAGTCGGAGCCGAGGTCGATACCGGGCGGGCAAGCGAATGGATTGTGCGAATGTTGTTGAGCTTCGAGCTGTTACCGCCCATCGGAGTAAACCTGGCCAGCCCTCGTGCGGTGCGGCGCTTCGTGGCCGAGCACATCGTCGCCGGCCTGGCAGGAGCCTCGCGTGAGTGAGCCGGTGTACGAGGTCGCGATCATCGGCGCAGGGCCCGGCGGCATCGCCGCAGCACATCTGTTGCGCAAGAAGGGAATCACCGACTTCGTCATTCTCGAACGCGCCGACGACTTCGGCGGCACCTGGCGCGACAACCACTACCCCGGCCTGGCCGTCGACATCCCCTCGCTGTGGTATCAGCTGTCGTTCAACCCCAACCCCGAGTGGAGCCGGTTGTTCGCGCCGGGCCCCGAGCTCTATCGCTATTTTCAAGACACCGCTCGTCAGCTCGGCCTGTATGCGCATTTACGCACTAACTCCGAAGTGGTGCAACAGAAGTGGGATGACACCTCAGGAATGTGGCGACTCGAGGTTCGCGATCAGCCGACAGTGACGGCACGATTCGTGATCAGCTCAGTCGGCGGCTATGTCAACGCCAAGAACAAGGTCGACATCGACGGCATCGACGAATTCGAAGGCACCATCCTGCGACCCAACGCATGGAATGACGACTACGACACCCGCGGCAAGCGGATCGCGGTGATCGGAACCGGCTCCAGCGGCGTACAGATCGCCGCGGCGCTGTCGGAGCAGGCCAAGAGCCTGCACGTCTATCAGCGCACACCGGGCTGGGTGCTGCCGAAGATCGATTTCGAATTCTCACCGTTGGCGCGCAAGATGCTGCGTCTGCCCGGCTTCATCGCAGCCGTGAACGTACTCGGCCGGGTCTCGATGGACGCCTTCATGGTGGTGCCCATCGTGCATCTGCTCCCACGACTGCCCGATAAGCTTCTGGCCCGCGTCCTGCCGCTCTACGACAAGTGGTCCCGACTGCTGTACGGCATGCTACTTCGCGCGACGGTCGACGACCCGACCTACCGAAAGGCGCTTATCCCCCGCATTGGAATCCTCGCCAAACGCCCCGTCATTTCCAGCGCGTTCTTCAAGGCGTTGAACAATCCCAACACCGCGCTGATCACCACCGCGATCGAGCGAATCACCCGCAACGGGGTACGCACCGCCGACGGCGTGGAACGCGAGGCCGATTTGATCGTGGCGGCCACCGGCTACGAGCTCTGGACCGATCCTGAGACCTACTGGCCGGAAACGATCCTGGGCGCCAACGGCTTCGACCTCGCCGAGTTCTATCGCGCCCACGGGATGCGCAGTTATGCCGGCACTGCGCATCCACGCCTGCCCAACCGGTGGGAGATCGTCGGGCCGACCGGCTTCGTCGGTTTCGCGTGGATGGACTACGACGAGACGATGGCCGAACACGCGGTACGGATGATCGACGAGACCCGCCGCCGCGGCGTCCAGGTCGTCGAGGTCAGCCAAGACGCGTTCAACCGCTGGAACGAGCGAATGCGTCGCCACGGCAAGGCGGTTCAGACCTACATCGTCGACTGCAACCGAGGTCTGAACAGCTATTTCGTCAACTCCCAACAAGAGGTCGTCTACTACCGACCCCAAACCATCACCGGCTCAAGACGATTCGCCCGCCAGTCACCGTTGTCCGATTACGAGTTCTCCACGCGGCCCGCTCGTGTGCTGTCCGCACCACTTCCGAAGGAGATGTCGGCATGACGAATCCTGATGCCCCACTGGCAGGCAAGGTCGCGTATGTGACGGGAGCCGCACGCGGACAGGGCCGTTCGCACTGCATCCGGTTGGCACGGGCGGGCGCAGACATCGTTGCGATCGACGCGTGCGCGCCCGTCACCGACCACAACGGATATCCGCCTGCCACGCCGGAGGACCTCTCCGAGACGGTGAGCCTGGTCGAGGGCGAGGGCCGCAAGATCCTCGCCGATGAGGTCGACGTCCGCGACGCCACCGGACAACAGCGGGTGGTCGCCGACGCGCTGGAGCAGTTCGGACGCCTCGACATCGTCGTCGCGAACGCCGGCGTACTCAATTGGGGCCGGCTGTGGGAGATTTCGGCCCAGCAGTGGCAGGACACTCTCGACATCAACCTCACCGGACTATGGAACACCATCAAGGCGGCGGTTCCGCCGATGATCGAGGCGGGCAACGGTGGGTCGATCATCACGATCAGCTCGGCGGCCGGGATCAAGGCCGTCCCTGGGTGCGGCCACTACTGCGCCAGTAAGTTCGGCGTCGTCGGGCTGACCAACTCGCTGGCGGTCGAGCTCGGCGAGTTCGGGATTCGCGTCAATTCGGTGCATCCATATGGGACCGACACCCCGATGGGCAACGACGTGTCGATGTACACGGTGTTCCAGGACCACCCCAACTACATCCACAGTTTCTCGCCGGGCGCGCTGCCCACGGATTCGCTGGCCGCCCCGGACCTGATCTCCGACATCGTGGTGTGGCTGGCCAGCGATGCGTCGTCCCTCGTGACCGCGGCCCAAATCCCGGCGGACAAGGGCTACCTCAAGATCTGAGCGCGGCGGAAGTCCTAGAGCCGCGACTGGTGCCTGATCTCCGTATCGGTGGTGCGCAGCGGTCTGATCAACGCGTCCTGCGCGAACGATGCGATCAACTCGCCCTCCTCGGTATGTACCGCCCCCCGAACATAGGACATGCCCGCACCGACCTGGGTGCTCTCGTGGCTGTAGAGGATCCAGCCGTCCCAGCGCACCGGTTCGTGAAAGCTGACCGACACCGTCATGGGTGCGGTCGACACCGTTAGGTGCGACTGCGCGGTGCCGACGCCTTCGTGCGCGCGCATCGTCGTTGAAATGCCCAAGTGGCCAGTGAAATACGCGACCAATGCTTTCGCCAGGTCGTCGCGCGTCGGAATCGGGTCGTAGTGCAGCCAGGCGTATAACTCCGGCGGCCCGACCTCATCAGGACTGTTGACATCGACGACGTCGACCAGGCGAAGGTCACGCCCGGCCATCGGCATCTCCGAGACGTTCGCATCTGCGGGTGCCGCGACATCCGGGCGCGGAAGATGGTGGCGGATCACGTCGCCGGTGGGCACGTCGGCGAGCACGGTTATCGTGATGCAGCGCTTGCCGTTCTGCTTGGCCGCGACGATCGCGGTGGCCGTGGACCGGCCCTCGCTGACCACGTCCATTTCCAGCTCGACCGGACCGGCGCTGACCATGACTGCCCGCGCGAAGACCGCATGCACCGAGCGCACTGACTTGTCCGGGAACCGTTTGGCCACCGCGACAATCGCCTGCGACACCACCTGGGTTCCCTCGACCACCTGCCGTTCGTCCTCACCCGCGGGACCGGTCGCGGCGATGAAGCGGTTCTCCCCATCGGGCTGCACATCAAACAGGTCGAGCAGTCCCTGAACGGTCCACGGCGTCTGCACTGAGTCTGTCGTCATGAGTGGGAACAGTAACCGAGCTTCTGCAAAACCGGTAACGTCATTACCGGCAGCACGACGACGAGCCGGAAGGTGTCCACCATGGCGAAGCCCAGCGGACGATCCCCGGATTCCGTCGACACCGAGCCCCGCGAGCGACGCTTCATGAAGTCGGCGCTGGCGATCCTCGGCGAAACGGGCCGCACGGATTTCACCGTGCTCGAGGTCGTCGAGCGGTCAAAGACCTCGCTGCGGTCCTTTTATCAGCACTTTTCCACCAAGGATGAGTTGCTACTCGCGTTGATCGACAAGATCATGTCCGAGTCGACGCGCAAGTGGCGCGAGGATACGACCGGGCTGCCCAGCATCGCGGCGCTGCGGGTGCTCATCGACCGCATCTGCACACCCGCCGAATCGACCACCCAGGACAAGGTCAACCGAGGCCTCACGTACTACAACGACCACCTGGCCGAGACGCTCCCGCGCGAGTACGCCCGCGTGCTCTCCCCCTTGCATGACCTCATCAAAGACATCATCAACCGCGGCATCGCCGAGGGTTCGTTCCGCGCCGGCATGGACGTCGACGCCACCGCCGCCCTGATCATGCAATCGGCCCTCGGCGCCATGCGGCTGCAAGTGCTGGGTGCCGAACTGAACGGCGTTCCGATCAACGCCGACCACATCTACGAGTTCTGCCTCGGGGGCCTCGTCACCCCCCGCAACGCCGTCTGACCTGCGCGATACCCACGGGAAAAAGCGCTTCTCAAGGGGTGGTGTTTTCGCTGGTCTCGACGTGGTAATGTCATTACCACTAACAGGCAATGAGACTTCCAGGAGGCGAACATGCCGTCACGCCAGCTTCCCTATCCGGTGTTCGACGCGGACAACCATTTTTATGAGCCCAAAGAGGCGCTGACGAAGTTCCTGCCGGACCATCGCAAGAACGTCATCGACTACATCGAGGTCCGGGGCCGCACCAAGATCATGGTGCGCAACCAGGTGAGCGATTACATCCCGAACCCGACGTTCGAGGTGGTGGCCCGTCCGGGCGCGCAGGAGGAGTACTTCCGGCACGGCAGCGGCGGCAAGAGCTTCCGTGAGGTGATGGGCAAGCCGATGAAGGCGATCCCCGCGTTCCGCGAACCAGCTGCCCGGCTGGAGGTCATGGACGGGCTCGGCCTCGACTACTCGCTGATGTTCCCGACGCTGGCCAGCCTGGTCGAGGAGCGCATGAAGGATGACCCCGAACTCATCCACGACGTCATCCACGCGCTCAATGAGTGGATGTACGAGACATGGCAGTTCGACTATGAGGGCCGGATCTTCTCCACCCCGGTGATCACGCTGCCGATCGTGGACCGCGCACTCGAAGAACTGGAGTGGTGTCTGGAGCGCGGCGCGAAGACGGTGCTGGTCCGTCCCGCGCCGGTGCCCGGCATGCGCGGCACCCGCTCCTTCGGCACGGAGGAGTTCGACCCGTTCTGGCAGGCGTGCGTGAAGGCGGGCATTCCGGTGTCGATGCACGCATCCGACTCGGGCTATGCCGAGTACCTCAACGACTGGGAGCCTGCCGACGAGTTCCTGCCGTTCAAGCCGACTGCGTTTCGGATGGTCTCGATGGGCAAGCGGCCCATCGAGGACTCGATGGCGGCGCTGGTCTGCCACGGTGCGCTGACCCGTAACCCCGATCTGCGCGTCCTCTCGATCGAAAACGGCGCGGATTGGGTGCCCTACCTGTTCAAGCAGTTTGAGAACACCTACAAGAAGATGCCGCAGGCATTCCCCGAGAACCCGATCGAGGCGTTCAAGCGAGGCGTCTACGTCGCGCCGTTCTGGGAGGACGATTTCGCCCAGATGGCCGACCTGTGCGGCGTCGACCGGGTGATCTTCGGTTCCGACTGGCCGCACCCGGAGGGGCTGGCGGAGCCGACGCACCTGATCGACGACCTCCAGGGTCTCGACGAGGAGGGGCAGCGGAAGGTCATGGGCGGCAACATGATCGACCTGTTCAAGGTGGAGAACAAGATCGTCAACAACCCCGACGTGCCGCCTCTCGTCATACCCGCCTGACCGCTTCGGCTGCGGGGAGCGTGCTGGAAACCAGCCGCGCTCCCCGTAGTACGAGCTCCAACCTCGAAGAGGCTGAACCGATTACATGACCGACGATGCAAATCCAGAACGCCTGCTGTTCGCCTCGACGACGCAGTCGTTCCTGGAGAAGGAAGCCTCGCTGAGCCGGCTGCGTGAACTCCATGCCGCCGGCATCCCCTTCGAGCCCGACTGGTGGCGACGCGCGGCCGAGCTCGGCTGGACAAGTCTGCTGGTGCCTGAGGCGCTCGGCGGCGGAAGCGTGTCCGGCGACGGCGTGGCCGACTTGGCGCTGGTCGCCGAACTGATCGGCAAGACCGTCGCGCCGGGACCGCTGCATCCGGTCAGCACCGTGCTGGCCGGTCTGGTCGATGCCCCCGAAAACCACGAAGCGACAATCGAATCGCTGGTTTCAGGTGAGGTCGTGGCGTCGTGGGCGGTGTACGAGCCGGGCAAGCCATGGGCGCCTTTGCACCCCACGGTCACCGCCACATCCACCGAGACCGGTTTTCGTATCGACGGTGTCAAGGATCGCGTAGAGGCCGGCGCCGAGAGCGCCGTCTTCCTCGTGACGGCACAGGCCGACGGCGCGGTTCGCCAGTTCCTCGTCCCCGCGGACGCTCCGGGAACCCGCGTCGAGCCGCAACGCTCGATCGACATGGTGAAGAGCTACGCCCGTATTCATTTCGACGGCGTCGAGGTTGACACGTCAGCGGCCGTGGGCTCAGCTGAGCAGACGCCGGCGCTGATCGCACGCCAGAGCCAAATTGCGCAGGTGCTGCAGTGCGCCGAGGTGGTCGGGATTCTCGACACGGTGTTGGACTTCACTATTCAGTGGGGATTGGACCGGCATTCCTTCGGCCGACCGCTGGCGTCCTACCAGGCACTGAAACACAAATACGCCGACCTGAAGATCTGGTTCGAGGCCTGCCGCGCCACGACGAACGCGGCGGTCGCCGCGGTTGCCGCACGTTCACCGGGCGCCGATATGGCCGTGAGTGTTGCGAAATCCTATGTGGGCGAACATGGTCCGGGGATGCTGCAGGACTGCGTTCAGTTGCACGGCGGGATCGGGGTGACGTGGGAGCACGACCTGCATCTGTTCCTGCGCCGGGTCACGTTGTACCGCTCGATGTTCGGCACGCCCGAAGACCACAACCTGCGGGTCTATGACCTCACCAAGGAGCTGGAGTCCGCCTCATGACCGAGACGACATCGGCGCCAACACAGACCGAATCGGTTGACGAGTTCGCCGCGCGGGCCCGCGCGTGGCTCGCGGACAACATGCCGCGCATCGACCCGGCCAACCCGCCAGAGGCCGACCGGGGCGAAGAGGCGCCATGGCTGCGTGCCCGCGAACTCCAAAAGAAGCTCTACGACGGCGGATTCGCCGGTATCTGTTTCCCTCGCGAGTACGGGGGTTTGGGGCTGCCAATCGCGTATCAAAAGGCGTTCGACAACGCATCTCGCGGCTATGAGCTGCCGATGATTCTCAACACGCCGACATTCACGATCTGCGCCGCGACGATCCTCGACACTGGCAGCGAAGAACAGAAGCGCCGGCATATTTCGGGAGCGCTCCGCGGCGACGAGGTGTTGGTGCAGCTGCTATCTGAACCCAGCGGCGGATCGGATCTGGCGGGCGTCATCACCCGGGCCGACCGCGTCGGTGACAAATGGGTGATCAACGGCGCGAAGACGTGGAGCACCAGCGCGTTCGCTGCGGACTACGGACTGATGCTCGCCCGCACCGACTGGGATGTGCCCAAGCACGAGGGCCTGACGATGTTCCTGGTGCCAATCAACAGTCCCGGCATCACGTTGCGGCGCATCAAGCAGGTGAACGGCTCGGTCGAGTTCTGTGAAGAGTTCTTCGACAATCTCGAACTCGGTGACGACGCCGTCGTCGGCGGAGTCAACGAGGGCTGGCACGTGGCCTCCCGGCAGCTCTACCACGAGCGGCGCGCGGTCGGCGGCGGCTCGGAGTTCGCCAGTGGCATTGGCGCCGAGGGCAAAACCGATATGCCCATCGACTACGTCGACCTGCTGGAGAAGTCGGGACAGGCGGACAGCGAGCGCGCCCGCGGATTGGCGGGCCGGGCGTTGGTGCACCGGGCGGTGCGGGAACAGCTGATCGATCACGTGTATCACGGGGTGCTCGACGGCTCGCTTCCCCCGGCGGCGGGTTCGATCATTCGTGTCATGCACGCAGAGATTCATCACTTGGAGTTCGACACCGCGCTGGCGATCACCGGTAGTTCGGGCGTGGTCGACGTTGACGGCGACCTCATTCGCTACGGCGAGCGATACCTGTCGCGGCAGACCGCGGCGCTCGGCGGCGGCACGACCGAAATCGCAAAGAACATCATCGGCGAACGCGTCCTCGGCTTTCCACGCGAGTACGCCGCCGACCGCGGTGTGCCGTTCAATCAGGTCAAGCGCAACAAGAGCTGAGTCCGTCCTCGAGACTGCTCACAGATCGCGATCTCGCCGAAAAATGCGATCTGACAGCAGTTTCGGCGAGGGCTAGAACAACGTCGGCTGGAGGACCTCGGCGGGTGGTGCCGCCGGGGCCTCCACCGTCCGGAACGACCGGTGATCGGGTGCCAGGCCGTGCTTGGCCACCAGCGGCTTCACCCTGTCGTGCAACATATTTCGATAATCCGCAGGCAGATACGCTCCGCGCCGGTACAACTCGCGATACTCCCCCACCAGCTCCGGATGCGATTTCGCCAACCACGCCATGAACCATCCGCGAGTCGAACCACGCAGGTGCAGGCCGAACACCGTCACCCCCGTCGCGCCGGCCTCGGCGATCTGGGCCAGCAGAGCGTCGAGGTGCTCGACCGAGTCGGTCAACCGCGGCAGTACCGGCGCGACCATGACGTGACAGCCAAGACCTGCATCACGAATGGCCGAGATCAATCCCAGGCGCGCCTGCGGTGACGGGGTGCCCGGCTCGACGTCCTTGTGCAGTTCGGGATCACCAACGGCCAGCGACACCGCGACGCTGACGTCGACCGTGCCGGCGGCCTCGGTGATGAGCGGTAGATCGCGGCGCAGCAGTGTGCCCTTGGTGAGGATGGAAAACGGTGTGCCGGAATCGGCCAGGGCACCGATGATGCCGGGCATCAGCGCGTAACGCCCCTCGGCGCGTTGATAGGGATCGGTGTTGGTGCCCAGCGCGACGGTCTCGCGCTGCCATGACGGTCGGCGTAATTCGCGACGCAGTACGTCGGCGACGTTGGTCTTGACCACGACTTGCGTGTCGAAGTCGGTGCCGCAATCCAGATCGAGGTACTCGTGGGTTGGCCGCGCGAAGCAGTAGCGACAGGCATGCGAACACCCGCGGTAGCCGTTGACGGTGTAATTGAAGGGGAGCATCGACGGAGCCGGTCGGCCGGCGACATTGGGCCGGGCATTGGGCACCTTGTTCAACGCGGACTTGCACAGCACTTCGTGGAATGTGATGCCCTCGAACTGCGGAGTGCGGACGCTCCGGACGAAGCCAATCCGCTGCAGGCCGGGCAGGGCGCCGTCGTCGACGCTGACGCCTTGTCTGTCCCAC
Source organism: Mycobacterium sp. (assembly GCA_021154745.1). Classification (GTDB taxonomy): domain Bacteria; phylum Actinomycetota; class Actinomycetes; order Mycobacteriales; family Mycobacteriaceae; genus Mycobacterium. The sequence goes on along the minus strand of JAJKIB010000086.1, from coordinate 1,148 downwards.
CGCACAAGTCCATTCGAACTCTTGTTCGATCTGATGTCAAGGTAATTACCGGCTTGTGCACGCAATACTCGTGTGCGTATATTCGGCTGCGAGTATTCGTGAGCGAGGAGTCGTCATGCCCGAGAAGCGCAAGGTCGCGAACCTCATGGCGCTCGCGGTGCTGGCCACGGTCGTGCAGCGGCCGATGCACCGCTACGAGATGGCGTCGCTGATGCGAGCCCGCGGCAAGGAACGCGACATGGGCATCAAGTGGGGATCGCTGTACACGGTCGTGCAGAACCTGGAGCGCAACGGCTACCTCGAAGCGATCGGCGTCACCCGCCAGGGTGCCCGCCCGGAGCGCACCGTGTATCAGATCACCGACCCCGGCCGTGACGAACTCGTCGCCTGGACCCGCGAACTGATCGCCGAGCCCGAGGCCGAGCACACCCGATTCATCGCGGGGCTGTCGGTGATGTCCGTGCTCACCCCACAGGACGCCGCGGACTTGTTACGCCGCCGCCTGCAGCGGCTCACCGAGTCGATCGCAACGCTGCGGGCTGAACTCGGCCAGATCGCCGACGTTCCACGGCTGTTCCTGATCGAGGACGAATACCGGATCGCCATGGCGCGGGCGGAGGCCGACTGGACCAGGTCGCTTCTCGACGAACTGTCCGCCGGCACGTTCCCCCACCTGGACGTATGGCGTCGCTGGCACGAAAGCGGCGATATTCCAGCCGAATTCACCCGGCACAACCAATAGGAGGAAGTCATATGCCCGCAGCACAGACCGCACTCGTCATCGGCGGCGGCATCGCCGGGCCCGTCGCGGCTACAGCTCTCGGTATGGCCGGCATCGACGCCGCCGTGTATGAGACCCGCCCGGCCGATCCCGTGTCGGCCAACGGCATTGGCGGCTCACTGGCACTCGAACCCAACGGGCTGGCGGCGCTGCGCATCATCGGCGCCGATGATGCGGTGCGGGCCGCTGCCGTCCCGATCACTCGATCGATGATGTCGATCGCCAGCAAACCCGGCCGTGAATTGCCGGGCCGCAACAGGTTTCCACCGCGTCGGCTCATCGACCGCGGCGTCCTGCACCGCATCCTGCGCGAACGGGCTGAGCAAGCCGGTGTGCGGATCCACGACGCCAAGCAACTGGTTCGTGT
>JAJKIB010000085.1 GCA_021154745.1 Mycobacterium sp. | reverse complement strand
GCTCCCAGTACTCGTCCTCTGCTGAGGAAACGGAGGCCGGGGCGGCGGAGCGGACGTGACCGCGAATCCGGCCCAGACGGGCCGGACGCAGAGTTCGCTGGCGGACTCGGCTTCCGGCAGAGGCAGTCGCGGCTCGATGCGGATCGGCATCCACGACTTCTCAGGCCATCCCTTCCAGGTGCAGTTGAGTCGTGAACTCGCCACCCGTGGCCACGAGGTCGTGCACTGGCACTGCCCCTCGTACGTGACCGGCAAGGGTGCCGTCGAAGCGACCTCGGCTGACCCGCCCACGTTGCAGCTCCAGCCGATCCCGCTGACCCGGGCCTTCAGCAAGTACTCGCTGCGGCGTCGCCTCCAGCAGGAGCGTGCCTACGGCCGTGCGCTGTCCGCCGCAGCGGCGGCGTTTGCGCCCGACATTCTGGTCTCGAGCAACAACCCACTGCTGTCACAGCAGGTGCTGCTGAGGACGTGTGAGCGGCTGCGCCTGCCCTTCGTATTCTGGCAACAGGACATCTACAGCGTCGCCATGGCACGGGTCGCGAAGTCGCGATATCCGCTGCTGGGGTCGATGATGGGCCACTATCTGCTGCGACTGGAGGCCTCGATGCTCCGCCGCAGCGCGAAGGTGGTGGCCATCAGCGAAGACTTCCTGCCAGTCCTTCGCGCATGGGGAGTTCGCGACGAGAACGTCGCTGTGATCGAGAACTGGGCGCCACTCGAAGATCTCCCGATGGCGTCCCACGACAACCCCTGGGCGCGGGAGCGCGACCTGGTCGGTAGCCGTGTGTTCCTGTATTCGGGCACGCTCGGGGTCAAACACAATCCCGAGATGTTGGTGGAACTCGCCGAGCAGTATCGCGGAACCGATACGCGGGTCGTGGTGCTTTCGGAGGGCCTTGGCGCAGACTTCCTGCGCCAGGCATCCGCGCAGCGAGGACTGGACAACCTGGCCGTGCTGCCGTTCCAGCCGTTCCAGCAACTGCCCATGGTGTTTGCCTCGGCTGACGTGCTGGTCGCAATCCTGGATACGCCGGCCGGATCCTACTCGGTGCCGTCCAAGGTGCTCAGCTACCACTGCGCCGGACGGCCGATCCTGGCGGCGCTTCCACAGGACAATCTCGCCGCCCGTGTTGTCGATCGTGCAAAATCGGGTATCGTTGTTGACCCGAGCTCAACCGTCGCGTTCGTCTCGGGAGCGCGGAGGCTGCTCGAGGATGAGGAATTGCGGCTCCGCTGCGGTGAGAATGCACGAAAGTTCGCCGAGACGGCGTTCAATATCGACGAGATCGCCGATCGTTTCGAGGCGATCTTCGCCGAGCTTGTTCCGGCAGAACCCGGAATCGGACTTCGTAACGAGGGGGGAACATGAGCGAAAAGGTGTTGGTCACAGGAGCAGGCGGCTTCATCGGCGGCCATCTGATCGCTTCCCTGCTGGAGCAGGGGCACGACGTTCGCGCCGTGGATGCCAAGGACATCAGCGACTGGTACCAGCTGCACGAAGAGGCTGACAGTCGCCGCAGTGACGTTTCCGACCCCGGGGCCTGCCGCGAGGCCATGGGCGGCGTCGATACGGTCTACAACCTGGCCGCAGACATGGGCGGAATGGGCTTCATCGAGGCGAACAAGGCGCTGTGCATGCTGAGCGTCCTGATCAACACGAACATGCTGATCGCCGCTCGCGAGGCGGGGGTCGGCAGGTACTTCTTCTCGTCCTCGGCCTGCGTGTACGCGGCCGACCACCAGACGTCCCCCGACGTGACCGCGCTCAAGGAGTCCGACGCGTATCCGGCCATGCCTGAGGACGGCTACGGCTGGGAGAAGCTGTTCAGCGAGCGCATGTGCCGGCACTTCAACGAGGACTTCGGCATGGAGACGCGGGTGGCTCGTTACCACAACGTGTACGGCCCGTACGGCACCTACGCAGGCGGGCGCGAGAAGGCTCCGGCTGCGATCTGCCGCAAGGTGATCGAAGCGAAGCTGTCGGGCAAGCATCAGATCGAGATCTGGGGCGACGGGCAGCAGACGCGCAGCTTCATGTACGTCGACGACTGCGTGGCCGGCTCCATCATGCTGGCCGAGAGCGACGTCCGCGAGCCGCTGAACATCGGCAGCTCCGAACTCGTCACCATCAACGATCTGGTCTCGATCGCCGAGCAGATCGCCGACATCACGCTCGAGCGCAAGTACAAACTGGACGCCCCACAGGGCGTCCGCGGGCGCAACAGCGACAACACGCTGATCATGGAGCGGCTGGGCTGGGAGCCCTCAATCTCGCTTCGCGACGGCCTCGAGCGAACGTATGCGTGGATCTACGGTGAGATGTCAACGCGGTCGCCGGTGGGGTTGCCGCGCTCGTGAGGCGGGGAAGGGTGGCGCGATCGTGCGCATCGGCATCGTAACCACCGTCTTTGCCCCCAACGCCGAATGCGGCGGCCCGGTGACCGTGGCGGGCCAGCATGCCCGCGAGTTGGCGAGCCGTGGACATGAGGTGACCGTGTTCACCAGCGACCTGGTTGCGTTCTCGCCACGCACCCATCTCGGTGCGCTCGAATGCCATGATGACGGACTGACGATCCGCTATTTTCGCAGCTGGGCGCCGCGGCCACGTTATCCGGCCGTGCTTGCACGAGTCGCCGCCGGCATCCGGGAACGGGCTCCGCGGCTGGACGTCGTGCACATCCATTTCGCCCGTGAGGTGATCCCGGCATCGGCTGCAGCGGCCACGCGGTCGCTGGGTATCCCCACCGTGGTGCAGACGCACGGAATGCTCGGCAACGTCACAGGTATCCGTGGGATCGTCGATCGGCTGTGGGTGCGGCGGGCGCTCGAAAATGCCTCGGTGGTGCTCGCGCTCCAGGATCACGAGCGCCGCCAACTGGGACGCCTCGCACCCGCTGCGCGGATCCGGATCCTGCCCAACGGCATCCCCGCCGGCTCGCCGCCCGTTCGCGCCCACCGGAACGGCCACGATCCAAAGACGGTGCTGTTCCTAGCGCGGCTGCACCCGCGCAAGCGCGTGCTGGCGTTCATCGAGATGGCCCGGCTTCTACGAGACGGTGGTGTGGACGCCCGCTACGTGGTCGTCGGCCACGACGCGGGAGATCGCGCTCAAGCCGAACGGCGAGTTTCGGTGCTGGGCATGTCCGACGTAGTCTCGTTCGCAGGTGGCGTCCCTGCTTCAGAAGTGGCTGGATGGTACGAGTCGGCGGACGTCTACGTGCTGCCTGCCGTGGACGAGCCGTTCGGTCTGACGGTACTGGAAGCGATGCGCGCCGGTGTTCCCTGCGTCGTTACCAATGAGTGCGGCATAGCGGACACTCTCGGGCATGCCGGAGCTGCCCTCGTGGCCGACCCCGAGCCGGGGTCGCTTGCCAGGGGCGTCATGAGCATATTGAAAGATGAGGGGCTGGCCCGCCGGCTAAGCGATGCTGGTCTTACAACGACTGAGCATACATTTAGCCTTTCAAGCGTGGTAGACCGGCTGTATGGGTACTACGAGGAGGTTGCAGCGTGATCCGCGCCGGCGCTCCTTCGCGACCGCGACTAGGCCTAAGCCTGGCCGTCGTGTTGTTGCCGGTTTCGATCGGGTTTGCCGTTGCCGCTGCTCCAGGTTTGTCCCGCAACTGGGAACTGGTATTGCTTTCGACCGCCGTTGGTAGCGTGCCGTTCGCTGTGTCAATGGTGACGGGACGGTTCGATATCTTCGAGCCTCCCCATCTCTTTGCAGTGAGCTATCTGGTGTTGTTCGCATTGCGGCCGGCGTACGACGTCAGCACTGGCTTGCGGTGGTTCAACGACTATCCGATCGCGCCGGGCTTCCATGTTGCGATGGAGGTCGGAATCTTGGGTGCCGCCGCGTTTTATGCCGGCTACTACTCGCGGTTCGGACGCGATTTCGGGCGCCATTGGACGGTCCCTACGCCGAACGTAAGCGCCCCATCCGTGGACGGGTTTGTGACGGTCTCGCTCATCGTCACAGCTGGGCTGTATCTGGCATTCGTCGGTTCTGCGTCGGCGTCCGTCGCCGCCCTATTCGTTGGTCGGAGCGCTGATAGGTTGACGAGTCTTCACAACGCTTCTGGATACCTTTACACCGCGCCGCTTTGGGTGACTTCGCTTGGAGTCCTGCTCCTCGCCCTCACTCCCAGCTGGCGAACATACAGGGGCATGGCGGCGTTCGCCGTGATCTTCTTGTCGGAACTACCCAGCGCTGCCGGTGGCGACCGCGCGTTTGTGCTTCCCGCGGTCGCTGCGGTCGCCATCCTCTGGTACCTGCGAAAGGGTACCCGTCCCCGTCTCTATCAGGTGCTCCTGCTCCTTGGAGTCGTATTCATCGTCGGCGTAAGTGCACCCAGGGAATACCGTACGGTTGCTGTGCGCCAGACCAGTTTCACGCGAGTTGTCCAGCATGACGCGCTCCACCCGGTATCCGCGGTCCAGAACTTCCTCGGAAGCAACGACACCGCGATGGTCGACAACCTCTCCGTCGCCGCTCAGGCGCTGAACGGCGGGTCGCCGCCGCTGTCATACCGGGGAGGGTCGACCTACATCGAGGACGTGACTCGGCCGGTGCCAAGGGCGGTATGGAGCGGGAAGCCGATAGCCGCCGAAACGGACATGATGTCGCAGCTCTGGCCCGACCTGTACGCGCTGAACATTCACTTCACGTTCTCGATGTTCGCGGAGCCGTACCTGAACTTCGGGGTGCTCGGGGTGGCACTGATCCTGTTCGGGGCTGGAGTGCTCTGGCGGGCCCTGTATACCTGGTTTCAGCGCGCACCGAGCAACCCTGGCGTCATGACGCTATACGCGCTTTCGTTCCCGTACCTCTTCGTGTATATGCGCGGTGGGTTCGGTCTGGATTACTACCGCCAGGCGTTCGCCGTGATTCCCGTCCTGCTTGCGCTGGCCTATGCCGGTCGCAAGCGACGGCGAGTCGGCGTTCCGGGGATGGAACCCCTCAACGCGACCTGATGAGTCGGCTCGCCTCCTCCTCCTCTTCCTCAAGAGGGCAAAGCCCAGTCCGACTCGATCTGTTCGATCCCGCGGTGGCGCATGATCGAGGGCGCTCGCGGCCGACTCTTGCCGCCTGGTACCTGTGCAAGTGGCTCTTCTTCCTCACCGCCTTTCCCTGGCCGTCCGGCCTCAAGCGCCGACTGCTGGTGATCTTCGGCGCGGAGGTGGGGAAGGGCCTGCACATGAAGCCCCGCGTCAACATCCATTTCCCGTGGAAGCTGCGCATGGGCGATCACTGCTGGATTGGGGAGCGCACCGAGATCCTCAACCTGGAGACCGTAACGATGGGGAGCCACGTCGCGCTCGCCCACGACGTCTACATCGCCGCGGCCGGCCACGACATCACCAGCCCCGTCATGGACTTCAAGAACCGGCCGGTGGTAATCGAGGACGGGTGCTGGATTGCGACCAGGGTATTCATCGGGCCGGGTGTACGGGTGGGGCATCACGCCGTCGCCGCCGCCTGCGCGGTGCTGGTGAAGGATGTTGCTCCCCTCGCGGTGATGGGTGGCAACCCGGCCAAGCAGATCGGTGTGCGGCAGATCCGGCCACCGGGGGACGCGGCGCGCGATGGCGTCTGAGCGGCGGCTGCTGGATAACAGCAGAGTGCTGGTCACCGGCGGCTCCGGGTTCATCGGCACCAATCTGATCGAATCGTTGCGGCCGCGCGCGGCGTCCCTGCTGAACCTCGACGTTGTCGAGCCACGCAACGGTGGACACATGGATGTCTGGCAGCGTTGCGACATCCGCGACGAGCGTCGTCTCAGCGACGCGGTTGCGGCCTACCGGCCCGACATCGTTGTCCACCTGGGCGCGCGAACGGACCTCCAGGGGACCCGCCGCGACGACTACGCGGCCAACATCGGAGGGGTCGAGAACGTGATCCGCGCGGTCGGACGTGCGGGCAGCGTCCAGCTGGCCGTGTACGCGTCGAGCAGGCTGGTGTTCGACATTCACCACCGGCCGTCGGACGAGTTCGACTATCGCCCGACCACCGCCTACGGCGCAAGCAAGGCGGAGGGCGAGCGGATCGTGCGCGACCGTGCCGGCGAGGCCAGTCCGTGGCTGATGGTGCGGCCCACCTCGATCTGGGGGCCCTGGTTCGGCGTCCCCTACCGGGACTTCTTCGATGCGGTGCTAGGCGGGCGCTACGTCCATCCGGCTGGCCTCCAAATCCGGAAGTCGTACGGATACGTGGGCAATTCGGTGTTCGAGCTCGAGCGACTGATCGAGGCGCCGCCGGCCGACGTCGACGGGCGGGTGTTCTGGCTGGCCGACTATCCGCCGATCGAAGTGGCCGCTTGGGCCGCCGAGATCCGGCGCTGTGCCGGACTCGGACCGGTCCGCTCGGTTCCGACCTGGGTGCTGCGCGCAGGCGGCCGAGCGGGCGATCTGCTGGCTCGGCTGGGCATGTCGGATCCGCCGCTGACCAGCTTCCGAGTGGACAATCTCCTGACCGAGATGGTGTATGACAGCGGCTCCACCCAGCTCGTCGCGGGCGAGCTGCCGTTCACGATGGCTGAGGGCGTGCGGGCGACTGTCGAATGGCTGCGCTGTGGTACGGCGGCGTCTGTGGCGGACGGTTCATGACTCGTCCGGGCAAAGGCGACACGATCTGGCCGAACCTGTTCATCGTCGGTGCGCCCAAGGCCGGTACCACGTCGCTCCACACCTACCTCGCGCGCCACATCGACGCCTTCATGTGCGATCCCAAGGAGCCGCATTACTTCTCATCGGTCACGGCGCTGCCTGCGTGGCGAGGACAGGCGGGGGCCATCACTGATCTCAACACGGGGCGGTTGGTCGCGCCCACGGTGACGGCCGAATCGGCGTACGCATCGCTGTTCGCCGGTGCCGCCGGTTGCCGCATTATCGGCGAATCCAGCACGTCCTACCTGGCCGATCCCGAGGCATGTCGCCGCATCCGCGAGACCGTGCCGGACGCGCGTATCATCATCATGATCCGCGACCCGGTCGAGCGTGCGGTCTCTCATCATTTGATGTACGTCCGAGAGGGCTGGGAGACGCGCTCGCTCGAGCAGGCGGTCGATGACGAACTCCGCGATGGAGCGTCCTGGGCATATGCGTACCTGCGAAACGGCCGGTATCACGACGATATCCAGCGCTACCTGGATGCCTTCGGCGACCGCGTGTTGGTGATCGTACTGGAGGATTTCGTGGGCGATGTCGCCGAGGGCATGGCACCGGTATGGGAGTTCGTCGGTCTTCCTTCGGTCGATATCGGAGAAGCGCGGGCGGTGAACGCGCACACGGCCCCGCGGAATCGCTTCGTGGCGGCCGTGATGAGGCACGACCTGGCCTGGACGGTGGGCAGGAGGCTGCTGCCGACAGGAATCCGGCATAGGGTTCGAGACGCCACCCTCGCCCCCGCCGAGAAACCGGCGGTCGCCGGAGGCGTCCGCCGCCGTCTTGCGGACTACTACGCCGAAGACGTGGTGGCCGCCGAGCGTCTGCTGGGGCGGTCGTTACCGTGGCCGATAAAACGTGTGCAGGACCACTAGCCGCGTGGTGCCCCGGAGCCGACGATGAATCGACGACTTCGCGACCGCGCCAACCGTCACAAATCCCTCGGCGAGCGATGTGCGTCCCCAACTAGCACGGGGACGTCAGGGGACTGATCGTGTAACCGTGACCTGACCGAGCTTTATGGTGCCGACGCCTCCCGGGACGACGAGTTGGACGTCGGCTTCGGTTGTGCCGGTCGGTACCGCGGCTTCGATGTACGCGAAACCCGTTGGCGACACCATTCCGGGACCTGCTCCGATGGCGATGTAGGCGTGTGTGCCGGTCGCCGTACGGAAGAGCAGTTTGAGTGCATAGTTTGAGAGGTTGCCGGTGATATTGATGTGCGCGCTGAGGGCGAGCGTGTCTCCGGCTGCCCAGGTTCCGGTCGGTAGTGTCTGGCTGAGAAACACCGCCGGGTCGCTCGATGTGCCATTTCGATCGATCTCGACCATGTTGCCGAACGTTCCTGGCTCCGTCACAAGCGAATAGTTGGCGCTGGTGATTGGCGGCTCATACCAGTTGTCCGGTTTGCCGTCCTTGTTCCGATCGGCCGTGAACAGGCCGTTCTTGACGAGGTTGAGCGGATCCTGATTCACCGTCGAGATGTAGGCGGGGATGTCGTCGAGCAACGGTGCGAGTTGCTGCGCATCGTATCCACCGATCACCGCTGCGCCGGCCGCGTTGGGGTGTAGCCCGTCGGACATCACGTATCGGCTCTGCATGCTGCCGGTGGCAGGGTCGACAACATGCGAGTAGTTGTCGAGTAACGGGATTCCATTGGCAGAGGTGTAGCTCGACAGCCAGGTGTTCATCTGCGCGATCGCAGGGTGGCCGTTCCACCGCGGCAACATGTTCGCAATCACGACCAACGCGCCAGCATCCTGACCCTGCATAACCATGCTCTCAACATTCGACTGGGTCGTCGCGAACGGTACGCCACGGCCCCAATCCGTCGTCGGTGCCTGGAGGATGATGAGATCAGGGTGCTTGTCAAGCACGTCGGCCTTATAACGGGCGAGCTGCTGGCTGCTCGTATCGGCACGAACGCCTGCATTGTAGAGGTACGTGGCGTGTCCCCCCGACTGAAGAAGGAAGTGGGTGAAGTACGTCCGAGCGCCCTCAACGGTCGCCGCAGAGGTCGTGGAGCTACTGCCAAGCGCGATCGAATCACCAATAATGACGGTACGGGTAGCCGCAGCTGCCGAGGCCGGCGCGACCACCAAGAGAACCAATGCCATGAAAATGATTAGACGCCTCACACCCAGAACCAAACCCATCGCCCCCGAAAAAGTTCCCTGGACATCCGTCGGTGACCCTACCACCTGGCCCGGCACGCACAAGGCGGGCGGAGGCGTCCCGACCCTCGCGGGAGTTCTCCTTGTGGCGCTCTCCCGCTCCCCCGCCCCTGAGGCCATGCGCGCCCGATCGGCCATGCGTCCGAGTCCAACGCAGCGGCGGTTCAGCCTGGTGGTGGTTCGGGCGGTCAGTGCCAGTGTGAAAGGTCGCGGCCGATCAGCGATGCCAGACGATCGATCTGCGGGTCAAATGCGTCCTGTAGGTATGCGCGCACAGGCTCGGACATGGGCGGGGCCGGAGCGAGGTTTCGGTTCTGGACGATGTTGTACCAGCGCTGCATGCGGGCCGTCGGCAGGATCTGACGGGCTGCTCTGAGGCTGCGACTCTTCTTTGCGACGTTGAGCGCGAGTTGGACTGCGGCGTTGCGTGGTACCCCAGAGGTGCTGTAGCGCAGGCTCGTGTCCGGCCGGAACGCATCGTCGACGCAAAGGAATTCGAAGGTTCGGCGCAGTGTGGCGTCGATCTCGTTGCGCAGGTCCTCGAACAGGAAGACCGTGATCTGGTGACTGGCAAACAGGGAGAAGTAGAGCTCCAGGTGATCGGCGTAGCGCCCCTTCTGGAGGTATCCGAAGTACGGGCTCCATCCCCGGGCCAGGCGCTCGTCCTCCGATTTGAATGCGACCAGCGGATCGTCGCTGGGCTCGTTGCCGTTCTTGCGCCGGTAGAGGAAGTCGGAGTAGGCCCGCTCGACCGGGTTGCGGAGGATTGCGATTAGTTTGGCGTCGGGAAGGTGATGGTGGATGCGGTGTGCCGCATCAGGGAACTGCAGATACAGCGGCGAGGCTTCGCCCACCGCGGCTTCGCCGTTGACGCCGTCGAACAGGGCACGGTAGGCATCGAGCCTGGTCACCGAGCTTCGGTTGATGCCGCTGGAATCGCCGGGGCCGGTGTAGCGTGGCGGCGCCCCCTCGAACGCGAAGAAGTTCGGCTCCTTGTGGGGGCTCATGTACACTTGCGGATGCTGCGAAAGGTACGCGTAAAGCGCCGTCGTGCCGGCCTTGGGTGCGCCGAGGATGAGGAAGTTCGGCGTCGTCATGTGACCCCCGAGTTCAACAGGATGCGGGTACGGATGGTAGATGAGTAGCTCGGTACCGGTCTCGATCGCGGACCAGGTTGACGAAGGCCCAGGCACTTGAGGTCCCCAGGGGGCAGGCTCCGGAGCGGCGGCGCGGGCTCCTGGCGGCGTGTAGGCTGGACCAGCGCCGACCAGATGGTCTCGTCTCTGACGAACTTTGGGGCGACCCTGGCCGCGGCCCGCCTGCTCGGTCCAGAGGGGCTCGGCGTGGTCGCGCTGGGAATCGCCATCGCCTATGGCGCGGTGGCCTTCACACGCGGCGTGATCGGCGAGTCGATGCTCGTTTTCCAGCGCGATGCCGTGACCGACGGCGCCTTGACCGCCTCCGTGATGGTTGGCGCGGTCGGTACGTGCTTCTGCCTGGTGGTCGGGGCGGTTGGCGGCGGACGAGTGCTTGAGCCGCTGATCCTGCTCGGCGCCGTGCTGCCGCTGCTTACGCTCCAGGACAGCACCCGATATGTGTTCTTTCGCGAGGGCCGGCCCCAGATGGCGTTCGCCACCGACACGGTCTGGGCAGTTGGCCAGGCGGTCGCGCTGGCGTTCGTCTGGTCGCAACCGGCACCGACTGCATCAGGGGTGATGATGACTTGGGTGGTCGGGATCGTCCTGTCGGCCGCCTTCGCAGTGGCAGTGGTGCGGCCGTCGCTCAGCCTCGCCGCCGCGCAGGACTGGCTGGCAGTCTCGCGGCGCTTGTCTGTGTGGGTGGCGGGCCAATCGATCGTCGCCCAGGCGGGTCAGCAGGTCACTTTCGTGGTGGTCGGTCTATTCGTCAGCCTGACCGTGCTCGGCGTCGTGCGCGCAGCGCAGACGCTCCTTTCGCCGGTCGTGCTGTTCCTGACCGTCTTCCGCGTGATCGGCCTCGCCGAGCTCGGCCAAGGGGCTGAGCAAGGCCGCGGTACGAACGACTTCGCCCGCGTTCGCCGCACCGCGTATCGCATGTCGATCGCTGCGGCGGTGCTTGCGGTGGTCTATGCGGCGTGCCTGATCGCAACGCGCCACGCTGTCGTCGAGCACCTGTTCGGAGCGTCGTTCGCCGCGTACGACGGCCTGGCGGTGCCGGTCGCGCTCGCGGTGCTCGCCTTCGCCGTCGCGACCGGCCCGGAGATCGGCAACCGTGCGATCGCGGCAGGGCGCAACGTCTTCGTCACGCAGGTGGTCGCGACGGCCGTGGGTATACCGCTGATGGTGGGGCTGGCCGTCGTCGGCGGCCCGGTGGCGGCCGTCTGGGGGATCCTCGGGCAGCGAGCGATCTGGGCAGTCGCGGCGTGGGCCACCTTCCTGCTGTCGACGTCCGTCGCGCGAGGGGCTGGCTCATGGGAGCGCACCGCGGGTGCCGCTGCGACCACGGCCGCGTCGGAACATCGCCCGCGAGGTGGGTGACAGCAACGCCCAGCGACGCCATCGCACTTTTCAGGACGACCGGTACGGTGTAGCATTTTGGTTTCCGGCGCGGCTCCAAGCTCGCCGAAGTGGGACCCAGAAGGCAGGATTGGGCTTGCCGACCATCGGCACCCTGATTCGGTATTGGGGTGGTCATGGAATCTAAGCGCCGCATCACACTCGTTCGTAGAGTCGGCCTGCTAACGGGCGGGTTGCTCGTCGGCGTGCTCGCCGCCGGGGCGGCAGTCTGCGTGTGGCTTGCTCTTGAATACCACTGGTTCTCGAGCGACGTGGCCAAGTCGAGGGCGCGTCTGCCCGCCACTCTGAAATCGTCGTTGGCGCCGTCGAAGAACGTCCTCAACCAGCCGCAGGTCACTCTGGTGCGGTATACGAGCGGCACTTCGACCGGCGGGGCGGTGTTGTTCTCGACCAATCCGCAGACCAAGGTCGTGTCGTTCCTGACGATCGCACCGGTCTCCACGCTGGCCGGTCGCGAGCTCCGCACCTACTCGACTCCCCAGCTGATCGACGCCCTCAGGCGGCAAGCTGGGATCACGGTCAGGCATGTTGCAATCATCGACCTGACCAACGTTGGCGCGCTGGTGGACGGCCTCGGTGGCATCCGCGTCAACAACCCGGCGGCGTTCACTGTACCGGTCTCAGGTGGGCAGACGTGGAGTTTCGCCAAGGGCCTGTTGCGGCTCGACGGCCCGCATGCGGTCGCCTACCTGCGCCGGGGCATTCTCACGGGCGACGCGCTCGGGCAGGCGGGGGTGACAGTGCTCAAGGGAATCGTGCATCGGGTGCTCGAGCCGTCCAGCGTCGGATCGCTTCAGACCACAGGCACCGCGCTTGCGACTTCGACCGCGACCGACCTGACCGATGCGGACGTGGTCGGCCTGGTCTACCTCCGCCTCGATGGCGGGACCGGGATGGAGTGCGGTTTACCGCCACGGGAGGAGCTGACGTCGTCCACCGGCTCTGCAACGGTGCAGGCCTTCCTCGGCCAGAGCCCTGGCCAGACGAGCGCGGGGGGCTGCAGGGCGCGGCCGATCGCGAGCAAGGTGTTCCTGCCGCCGAAGAGCGTTGTCAAACTGGTGCAGCGCTTCGGCTGGGGCGCATTCCTGGTGGCGGCCGGCCTGATGCTGGCGCTGATGCTGGCGGTGGGATCGGTGCTGATCCTGCGTAGCCGGCGGCCCGCGATCGTGGGTGAGTCGGTCGAAGGGCCAGCGGTGGTGGCGGTACCTGTCTCCCAGCAGCGGTCTGAAGACGTGGTGTCCTCGCCGGCCGTGGCCGACACGTTGAGCAACGGCCAGGTCGGCAAACAACGAACCGAGCCGCCTGCGCCCGCACTGGACGCGCCGGCACTCCCGGCTGAGCGGCCACAGGCTGCCCCCGCCGAGGCTCTTGCGGCTGCGGAGGTCGTTTCAGCGCCGCCGGTGGCACAGCCGGACGTCGTGATGCCGGAGGCCGTGCCGGCGGATGTGCTGACCGAGCAGGTGCCGCCGCCGGTCCCGGCACCCGCCGAGGATGTGGTCTCCGCCGCGCCGATTCCCGACGTGGTCGAAACGCCGCCGGCGTCTGAGCGTCCGCGTGTGCGATGGAGCGTGCCGCGCGTGAGCGATGCCGTGGAACCCACCACGGCCGGGCCACCGTCGCCGGCGGCACCGCGGGTGGGGGAGACTCCACCCGGGGTCACCACCCCCGCTCCGACCACCGGAGGCCCCGGCTGGGCGGCGGCGGGTCGGCGCGCCGCCGCTCGCGCGGGGGCGCGGCGACCCGCCGAGGTCCCACGACGGCCACAGGCAGCTGATGGTCCACGAGGGCCACAGGAAACACCCGCCCGCAGAAGGCGGAGCGGGGTCGGCCGGAGGGTCAGCCGGGTACATGCCGTTCGGCACTGGGTCTACGTCCACCAGGACGTCATGTGGGCGGTCGGGCTGGGAGCCGCGGTCGCGCTGGTGGCAGGCGCCTTCGCCGGGCTGATCTGACGGCGCTTACTCGGGCTTGGAGTCGCCCGGAGTGGAAGCAGCCTCATGAAGCTGCGGTGTCGCCTCGGGCATTTCGGGCCTGTTGCGGACGACAGAGCGCGGGTGTCTGAGGCTGACGCGCAAACGCTCGTCTGGGTAGGTGCCGGAGTCGAGATGCCCGTGGAATCTGCCGCTAGTCGAGAACCCGATCTCGACCAACCGATCGCCGACCGTCGCCGTCTTCAACCAACCCACCTCGTGCCCCCTGATCGAATGTGCAGCCGCAACGATAGCGGTACTGGCCCGGCCATATCCGTGAGCGCGACCCGCTTCAGCGGGTCAACACAACGCCCGAGAACGGCGCCGCCGTGACCCGTGTCACACGCCGGCCGGTCGTCAGCCGGGCCGCCCGTCGCAGGTGAACGGCGACCCTCCTGGACGTCGGGTTGACGATCACCACGCCCTTGCTGAACGCCCGCCGATAGACGCCGCCCTTGAGGTAGCCACCCACCTTCCGGGCCGTCCGCAGCGGCCGCCCGATGTGCGCCCGCATCAGCGGCGTGTTCAGCTGCCACGATGCCGGGCCGTTGCCGGGCGCGTCGAAGTGCACCCAGACGCGGCCATTGTTGCCCAGCAGCATGCTGGCGACGACGTATGCCTGCCACTGGGGGAGGTTGGACGCCATGTCGCCGAACCCGACCAGGACGCCCTTGCCACGTCGCTGGGCCGACATCAGCATCTGTACGTTCTGCTTCCAGGTGCGGAGATTGTGGGCGTCACGGGGCTGTGTCGCTCCCAGCCAATGCTCGGCCTCAAAGGCGCGCATACGCGAGCGGTTGACCCGCCGGGTGGAGTTCTTGACGTAGCGTGCGCCCGACTCGTAGGAGTTGCCGATGATCGGCATCCGGCGGGCGGCGGCATTGCCGACACGGTTGACCGCGCTCATGAAACCCCGCATCGTGAACAGACGATGGGTGCGCGGATTGATCGGCCGCGCCGACACGAAGCCGGTGTTC
This sequence comes from Mycobacterium sp., assembly GCA_021154745.1. Taxonomy (GTDB): domain Bacteria; phylum Actinomycetota; class Actinomycetes; order Mycobacteriales; family Mycobacteriaceae; genus Mycobacterium. The sequence goes on along the minus strand of JAJKIB010000085.1, from coordinate 5,772 downwards.
CCGGCCGACGACATCTGGTCGAGGAAGCATCCCCGCGCGTACCTTGCCTGTCGCCGCTTCACCACGCACTGATGGGTGACGTAGGCCGCCCAGCCGTTGGCGCCCTTTGCACGCGACCGCGAAAACGGGTTCATGAGGTAGTTGTGGTTGGTCCCGGATGTGATCTTGCGACCGCGTGCGTCATGCAGGTACCAGCCGTTCGGAAACGCGCTTGCCTGATTCGACTGCGCGAACATGCCGTTGACGTAGACGAACATGCGCAGCCGCGGATGCGCGCGCCGCAGCTGCGCGCCGTACTTTCGGATCTGCACGGAGAGCCCGGTGACGATGTCCGAGGTGCGTCCGATCGTCTTCAGCTCGGAGGCGGTGAAATTATGGCTGATGCGCCCCTGGATGCCCGTGAACTGATGAATTCCGGCTCGCGTTGACGGCAGCACACGCCGCGCCGACGCCGGCGACGCGAGTGCGGCCATGGCGGCGATCAGCGTGGCAAGGACTGCCATCCGCAAGGCCCATCTGTTTGCTCCGATACGGCACGATCTCGTCATGAATGCGGTACCCCTCACGTTTCTGGGCATGGCAAGCCCCACCTTGGTCGAGCAGTCCTCCCGTGCCCGTTCGTCAGACTGTCGGTCTCAGACTGCACGACCTTGAGAAGGTTGAGATGAGATTCATGTAAGGATTCTTGAAACCGGTAGATGTCACCATTCCTCACATCCATCACGTGACCCTCAACCTCAGGCGCCGCCGGTGAGTACGCGTCGCCAGTTCCTGGCCGGACTCGGCGCGGCGACGGCTGTTGTGGCCGCCGGGGCCGCCGCCCGCCTCACCGCCGGCGGGCACGTCCCGTCCTGCTGGTGGGGCATCTACACGAACGACAACCTGCCTGTCGGTGGCGGCTCGCCCGACTACTGGACGTACGTCGACATGCTCGAGAGCAAGCTCGGCCGCGGCTTCGCCGGCTGGCGGCGAAACGGCATCACCGGAGCGGACGACCTATCGGTCTATCGGAAGTGCTACGACCGCGGCTGGCACTGGTCATACGCAAACGGCACCCAACGTGGCAGCGACGACGTGATCGACGGCTTCTGGGCCGATACCGCCCGCGGCGTCTACGACCAGTTCTACGACCGGTTTTTTCGCACTATCAGCGCCGATCCGCGCTGGACGACGGCGAACCCGTTCCACTTCTCGTTCCACCACGAGCAGTACGTGGTGGCAGAGGGGGGTGGCCCGGCCGCCGGCAGCGCCACCGACTACGGGGCGGCGTTCCGTCACGTCCGCGGCCGCATGGACGCGGTCGGTGCCCATGTGTCGCAGGGCGGCAACATGCTGATGTGCTTCGTGCCGCACTGGCGGCAGTTCTTCGGTGATCCGGTGTTCGGAAGCTGGCGGCCGACCGCTGCCGTCGCCCCGTTCGTCGTCTCCCGGGTCGACCCCGGCGCCGACAGCTACGACAAGGTCGGCGCCGACATCTACCTGCCGGCCGGCGAGACGCTGTCGGCGTCGGCCCAGTGGTCACCGGTGCGGAGCTTCGCGCTTGACCGTGGCAAGAGCTTCTTCGCCGGCGAAGCCGGGGTGGCCGGCGACGATGCCACGGTGGTGGCCTACCTGCGCGAGCTGGACGACCAGCTGAAGCGCTGGGGCGCAGGCACCGGCGCCGGTCGCGTCGAGGCGATCTGCTGGACGTCGCGCGTGACCAGCCTCGGCGACCTGCGGTTGGACGCGACGCCGGCGCGCCTGGCCGGCTACACGACGATGGCCAACGACAGCTTCTACGCCGGCACCGCCTAGGAAGGCCGTTGCCGCCCAGGTCGCGCGACCGCGCCGCCGAACGTCGGCATCACCCACGGTGCTGGCTCCGTCGCAGGCAGCGCGTCCCGCGCGGCACACCTAGCGGTAGGGATCAACCTGCACGAACGGCGTGTACGACGTCGGCTGCTTCGACCGGCCGGTGAAGCCACGCCTCCACGGCGGACTCGTCCCACAGCAGGCGGCCGCGGAAGTATCCGGCGACGTGGGGGAAGCTGGGCTGAGCGACCAGCTCGGTCACCTCAGAGCGCGACAGCGCCAACTTTCGCGCGAGCTGTTCGCGGTCGAGCAGGCGAGCGGGTCTTGACACCGACTGGACCGGGTCGGCCGGTGGCGTCGCCGCATCGACGCGACCGTACTCATCAAGCAGGCGCACGACGTCATCGAGCTGCGGCGTAGAGACCTCCAGCACCTCGCTGGTCTCGACCGCCTCGAGCGCGTGGATGTCAAGCGGCGGCACCCGCCAACAACCGCCCGGGCCGATCTCTCGCACAGATAGGTTGTCGAGCGTCTTCCCGATCCGCAACCGGACCAGTCCGGACAGGACGTAGCAGCTCTCGTCCTTGTGTTCGTGATACTGGACCGACAGCCGAGCGCCCTCCTCAACATGCAGGATCTTGCCCGCATAGGAGTCGGTTACAGCCCACCAGATCTCGAAGCCCCAGGGCTTCGCTACGTGCCGTGGAACCTTCAGCAAACCGCGCTTCCCCCCTTGGCCAGCTAGCTTGCCACCGGCAATAGAGCCTGTCAAGTACGGAGACGACGCCTGGCAGGAGCTTGGGGCGGCGGCAAAACCGCTGCAAGCGGTGGGAACGCTGGCTAAACCGCAGGGCGGTGCTGGCCAGCAACGGCGGCGCGACGGGTGTACTATGGTCGGTCCAGCTTGGGGGGTGAAACGGGTGGGCGGTTCTCATAAGTTCACGTTCGGCAACTATTCGCTACGCATGGCGGTTGGTCGAAGCAACTCCGATGAGGACAAGGACGTCGGATCGACGTCCGGCCACGACGTCTCTCGCTTCGGCGACCGCCGTGTCAGGCTTTCACTTAAGCACCGCTCCTGGGAGGATCTGACCGACTCCGAGCGCTGGGCTCGGCTGCACGAACACCTCTGATGGCCCGCGTCGGCCTCGGGGCGCCAATCCGGCGGCCGCCCCGTTGCCGGATCACGCTCGCGGCCGACGGGTCCGCGAGCCACAAACCTGAGCCGGCGGCGCTTAGGCGCGACAAAGATCGGTGCCGGCTGGCTTTCGCGTGCTCGCGACGGGCGTATGATGCGTGCACATTCGCGGCCGATCCAGGTCTGGATCTGCGGTTGGAGTACCCCAGTGGTCGCGAACAGCCCGTCCGCCCGATTGAAGCCCGGGCGGGCGGGCGTCTCCCGACCGGTTCGTTCCTGACGACTCGACGCGGCGGCGAGTTGACGCCTCCTTCCACTCACCGTACGATCCAGGGGCCGCACAATGCGGCCAGGCGTACGCATACGCGATCGCAGGGGGCAGAAACCATGGTGGAAAAGCCGATCTCGGCCGAGATGCATCCCGGACCGGGATTCTGCATGCGCACGAGCTTTGATCGTCCCAGCACGGACATCATCGAGGGATTCGCAGCGTTCGAGACACCGCCGGTCTCGGATCAGATGAATCGCCTGTACACCATGCGGTCGGAGATACATGCGATGACGGATCCCAGCCTGCGCATTCTCGGGCCGGCGTGCACCGTAAAAGTGTTCCCAGGCGACAACCTGATGGTGCACAAGGCGCTGGACATCGCAAAGCCCGGAGACGTCATCGTGGTTGACGCGGGCAGCTCGCCGATGAACGCCGTGCTCGGTGACCTCATCTCCACCAAGGCGCGCCACCGCCGGATCGGCGGTTTCGTCGTCGACGGGCTGATCCGGGACCTGCCTGCGATCCTTGCCCTCGGCGACTTCCCCGTCTTCGCGCGCGGCGTGACGCCGATCGGGCCGCTGCATCGCGGCCCCGGAGAGATCAACATGCCGATCTGTTGCGGCGGCATCGTCGTCCACCCTGGCGACATCGTCATGGGTGATCTCAACGGCACCGTCGTGATCCCCCTGCACCGGGCAGAGGAGCTGCTGGCGCGGTTGCGCAACCAGGCCGCGACCGAGGCTGAGTACACGGCCGCGGTCGCCCGCGGCGACTTCTCGAACGCCTGGGTCGATCGGTTTCTCCGCGAATCTGGGCTCGACCCGGATCAGGCGGAGACGGACACGGTTGTCACCTCTGGATAGCGCGGCCTCGCCGCCCGTCTACCTGCTCGGGGGTCTGGAGAGCGCACTGTCGGTCACGCGCAGCCTGTCCCGGCGGGGCGTCGAGGTGCACGCCAGTGGCAACGCGGTCAGCCCGGTGCGGTTCTCGCGGCACCGAAGCTCGTTCCACATCGTCGACGGCGATCTGGACAGCGCGTGGAGTGGCTGGCTCTCAGCCATGCCGCGCGGCGGGCTGGTGTTTCCCTGTGAGGACGAAGCGCTGGAGTTCGTGGCTCGCCATCGTCGCTCGCTGGAGGAGGCAGGACTGCGTGTGCTGTACGCCGACGACGACGCCGTACTGTCGATGCTTGACAAGGACCGAACCTATGCGATTGCCCGTGAGGCAGGCGTCGCCGCCCCCGAAACGGTTCGAATTCACACCACCGACGACCTGGATGCGGCGATGCGGCGGATCGGGTTCCCGTGCGCCCTCAAACCGACGCACATCCATGAGTTCAGCCGGCACTTCCGTTTGAAGGCGATGGTCGTCAACGGCGAGTCAGAACTGCGCGAGGCGTTCGCGGAGACGCGCAGTGCCGGCGTGGACATGATCCTGACCGGGATCATCCCCGGCGAAGAGCACCGCTATTGCTCGTATTTCACTTGGATCGACGAGGACGGCGAGTTCCTGTTCGACTTCACCAAGCGCAAGCTGCGCCAGTACCCGGTCGGCTTCGGCGGAGGCACCTACCACCTGACCGAATGGGCAGACGACGTGGCCGAGACCGGTAGGCGGTTCCTGCGGGCGGCCGGGGTCCGCGGGCTCGGCAACGTCGAGTTCAAGCGCGACCCCAGGGATGACCGGCTGAAGCTGATCGAATGCAACGCCCGTTTTACGGCAGGCAATGAAATCGTGCGGCGAGCCGGGGTGGACATCGGCTGGATCGCCTATGCGCGCATGACCGGCCGCCCGGTTGCTGAGATCCCGCGCGGCCGCGACGGCGTCCACATGTGGTATCCGCTGCGCGATACGCTGGCCTGCTTGGAGCTGCGGCGGCGTGGCCAGATGACCACGCGGGAATGGGCGAGCAGCCTTGCCGCCAGGCAGACCTTTCCGCTCTGGTCGGTGACCGATCCGGCGCCGTCGCTGGTCGAATTGGCGTGGACCCCCTCCCGCGTCGTGCGCAAGCTGCGGCGTCGCCAGGCGGCCGGCCGACCCAGCCCGCGCGACCTCGTGGCGCCGTGAGCGAGCCGGTCGACGGTCGCGACACGCTGCTGACGGCGGACGAACTGCTTGAGTTTGTGCGGCTGGCCTTCGTCGGTGCCGGGTTGAGCGATCAGGACGCCGCCACGGTCGCCGACGTGCTGGTCACCGCGAACCTGCGCGGACTCGACTCGCACGGCGTCGAGCGAGCACCGATCTACCTGCGGCGTGTGCGCACGGGCGCTGCCGGTGGCAGCGAGCGGCTCCGCTGGTTGGTCGAGGCCGGCGCCACCGCTCGCCTGGATGCGGGACATGCGCTGGGTCCGATCGCTTCGATGGCGGCCACGGTGCGGGCAGCCGAACTGGCTCGGGCGAACGGCGTTGGCGTCGTTTCCGTCGGCTCGAGCTCTCACTTCGGCGCCGCCGGCCACTACGCGTGGTGGGGCGCGCGTGCCGGCATGATCTCGTGGGTGGCCAGCAACGCGGCCCATTCGATGGCGCCACACGGAGGCGTAGAGCCGTTTCTGGGAGCAAACCCGATCGCGGT
>JAJKIB010000084.1 GCA_021154745.1 Mycobacterium sp. | reverse complement strand
CGCCGAGCCTGGGAGATGCGAATCCGGGCGGTCTGGGCCTCCGCGCGCGTCAGGCGCAGCAGGACGACCAGCTCGTTGAGAAGGGCGGTGGAAGCATTGTGGGCTGTAGACATGACCCCATGGTGTCACGCGGTCCGTGGCTAACAAGAGCAAGCGATCTGGCTGGCGGTGACCTTGCTCACTCGGACGAGAAGACCAAGGGCGACGTCATTTCAAACCCTTTCCCGATGTGACTCTGACCACCAGGAGCGCTTGTCCGGCAGGGACAACGAGCGTGGACTGCACATCAAGGGGCGCCGTCTACGCTCGCCGAGCCTGGCCGCAAACCAAGCCGCTATCAGCGGCTAGCAGAACCCCGTCTCCTCGGCTCGCGCGGTCCGCTGAGATGACAGCAGACCGCGGGGAGACGCCCGGGGATGGCGACGTGTTTGTGCGCCTGAGGCAAGGCATGGTCGGTCTCGGTGGTTTGATCGGCCCATGCGCATCTTCTTCACTGGGGGCAGCGGCAAGGCCGGCAGGCACGTCGCGACCCATCTAGCCGAGCAGGGTCATCAGGTCACCAACGCTGATCTCGTCCCTTTGAGACACCCGGGCGTCGCCGACTTGAGGGTCGACCTCACAGACGTCGGCGAGACCTATTCGGCGTTGGCAGGACTGGCGAGGGCAGAAGAGCTGGAGTTGGCCCGAAAACCTGCCTACGACGCTGTCGTGCACTTCGCCGCTGTGCCGGCGATCCTGCTCACGTCTGATGCGAGGACCTACGCGACGAACGTGCTCAGTACCTACAACGTGCTCGAGGCCGCTACACGACTTGGTGTCCGCAAGGTCGTTTTTGCATCCTCGGAGACGACCTACGGAATCTGCTTCGCCCAGGGCGAGCGGCGACCGCAGTACCTGCCGGTCGACGAGGACCACCCGACGGTCCCGGAGGACTCCTATGCGATGGCCAAGGTCACCAACGAGGTGACGGCACGCTCTTTCCAGGCCCGCACCGGTGTCGACATCTACGGCCTGCGGATCAACAACGTCATCGAGCCGCATGAGTATGCCGAGCTGTTCCCGAACTTCCTGGCCGACCCGTCGCTGCGGCGCCGCAACGTCTTCGCATACATCGACACTCGTGACCTCGGCCAGATGGTGCAGCGCTGCCTAGAGGTCGACGGACTGGGCTACGAGGTCTTCAACGTGGCCAACGCGGATATGTCCGTGGCTGCGACGACCGAGGACATACGGGACCGCTTCTACGACGGGGTGGAACTGCGTCGGCAGATGGGGCGCGACGAGACGTTCTACTCGATCGACAAGGCCCGCAAACTCCTCGGCTACGCACCGCAGCACTCCTGGCGCGACGTTCTGCCGGACCCCAAGCCGGAAATCTCCTGACTAAACCCGGGTCTTCCCACAAGCGGATCGCTGAGCGCGTGCTTGGACCTGGACCTATGCGGGCTGCAATTCCATCGATGCATCAATAAGGAAGGCCGCAGAGGGCGACCACGTCGGAGGCGCAACCCCAAGACCAGAACACGCCGCTGCCGTCCTGGCGGTAGTTGTGTACCACGGTGGTGGACTCGACTTGCTCGGCCTCGAGGCGTACGCCGTCGGGGCGGCCGGGTCGGAGGCCGACCTCGATGCCGAGGACAGGGGCGTCTGCGACGGCCGGCATCGCCACTGCGGCCCGTGCGACGGTCTCTTCGGCGATGACCTGGTCGGCAGTGAGGTCGTTGCGACCGGGCCGTCGTACACCGCCGAGCAGTACGCCGCGACGGTGCGGCACCACGCTGATGTAGTCGCGCGCCGCTCCGCCCTCCATCGCGAACTCCGTCACCGACGGGGCCGCGACGATGACGTGTTGGCCCCAAACTGGCGTGAGCGTGTCGTCTCCGGCGAGGGCGGCCGCACCCAGCCCGGCGCAGTTCACGACACAATCGGCGGCGCCGATTTTGTGGAGGTCGGTAACAATCCGCTGCTCGATGCTGCCTCCGAGCTCCTGCACCCGGCGCACCAGCCAGGCCAGATAGACCGGCATGTCCGCGAACGGAAGGTCCACCGCGAACCCGCACGAGAACCCTTCGGGCAGCCGGTCGTCGCCCAACTCCCCGCCAAAGCCGGGTACCTCCGCGGCCCAGGGCGGCAGACCCGGACCCAGCTCGGGTGCCGACAGCAAGCGGCCCGCAACGATCCGAACGCCGCTGGCCGAATCCCTGGCCAGGTCTCGGAAGCGACTGTCGGAAAACCATTCCCAGGCGAGGCTGCGTTCGTCGCCAGAACCGAACACGGGACCGACCATCGCTCCGGCTACCGCGGAGACGGTGCCGGCGGGGGCACCCGCGGTGAGCACTCGCACGTTCGCACCTGCCTCCAGTAGCGCCACCGCGCAAGACAGTCCGCTAACTCCAGCCCCCACCACGACCACGTCCACGACGACTCCCATCCGGCTTGGCGTTGAGACGGGCTAGCGCCAACAACGACATAACTGTGCATACCAACGAACTCGATGAACCTGGTGCGCAGCATATTGGAGGAGGCGGGCTGGCCACTGAATTCGTGATCCAGGCGAAAGTTACGTCGTAACGGGATGGTCGCCGCAGCAGCCTCGTCTTTTCGGTTGTCATCCCTACAGTGGGTTGGCATGAGGGTCACACTTCGGATGCTCGAGGACGCCGATCTCGATCAGGTCTTCGAGTGGGAGCGAGATCCCAGTGCTGTCGCGATGGCCGCCTTCACGAGAGCCGACCCCTCTGACCGTGCAGCGTTCGATCGTCACTACGAGCGCATACGCAACGACTCAGACTGCACGTTGCTTGCGATCGACGACGACGGCGCTTTCGCGGGAACGATCGGGAGCTTCACGATGGACGGTGAGCGGGAAGTCACGTACTGGATCGACCCCTCCCGTTGGGGTCGGGGACTTGCCTCGGCTGCCCTCGACGCGTTTGCTCAGATCGAGCTGGCCAGGCCGCTGTTCGCACGCGTCGCCGAACACAACATCGGCTCCGCCAAGGTGCTGGCGCGTGCCGGCTTCGTCCAGGTTGGCTCCGAGACCGCGCATGCCGAAGGCGTGGGCAGGGATGTGGTCGAGCACATCTACCGTCTCGACGAGTAATCCAAGTCGCGCCTCAGGCTATGCGTCATCGTTGTGCGGGTGGTTGAACGCCGTAGCGGCGCCCGACGGTCTAGGAGACCGGACCTACAGTGAGGCATGCTTCCACTGGAGTTTCCGACGTCTCGGCGAGGATGGTTCGACTTCCTCGCGGCCCGCTGCGACGACCAGTTGAGCAGGGCGCAACTCATCGTCGAGAGGCTCACTCGTGAGTCGGGCGGCGGCGCGAACGCCGGCGACAGTGGTGGCCGTGAGGACATGGCGGGGGCGCTCGCGGATTGGAACACCATTACCCTGTGTCTGCTGAACGCCACGTCGGCCGCGACCGTGGTCAGCCTGGCTCACCCGGACGCAGTGGTTCGTGAGCGCGCCCGGGCGGCCGAGCTCGCGGCCGCCACGTTGGGCAACCGGGTCCGGCAGGATCAGCGCCTGTACGCCGAACTGGCCGCGGTGGACGCTGACATCTTGGACGCAGCCGCGGCGCGGACGCTGAGGCTCACGCTGCGGGACTTCCGACGCGCCGGCGTTGATCTCGATGAGCCGCAGCGGCGTGAGCTTCAGGAGCGCGTCGAACGCTGCACCGAGCTCGCTCAGCAGTTCGAGCAGAACATCAGCGACGACGTCCGCACGGTCCGGTTGCGGCCCGACCAGCTCGACGGCCTGCCCGAGGACTACCTGGCCGCGCACCCCGCAGGCCAGGACGGCACGGTCGAGATCACCACCGCGTACCCCGACGTGTTCCCGTTCCTGACCTTCGCGCACGACCTGGAGGCCCGTCGGAGCCTGATGACGGCGTTCCTCGCCCGGGCCTGGCCAGCGAACGACGCGGTGTTGCGCGAGCTGCTCGAGCTCCGCGCCCGCCGCGCCCATCTCCTCGGCTACAAGGGGTGGGCAGACTACGACGCGGAAGTCAAGATGGTCGGCTCGGGGCCGGCGATCGCCGAGTTCCTCGACGGGCTGGCCACTGCGGTGGCGCCCGTCGTCCGCGTCGAGCTTGCTGAGATCGAGGCTCGCCTGCGACAGGACCACCCCGACAAGAGGCTGACCGAAGGCGACCTCGACCACTACACGGAGGTGCTGCGACGAGAACGCTTTGAGGTCGACAAAGCGGAGATCCGCCGCTACCTGGGGTTCGGCACCGTGGTCGCCGGGCTGCTGGAGGTCAACGCCGAGCTGTTCGACCTCGAGCTCCGGCGGGTCCCCGACGCACCCGCGTGGCACCCGGACGTGGCAACGTACGACGTACTCCGGCATGGCGAGCTGATCGGGCGGTTCCACCTGGATCTGCACCCTCGGGACGGGAAGTACACCCACGCGGCTCATTTCGCACTGGTACGTGGCCTTGCCGGCGTCCAGCTCCCGCAAAGCGTCCTGCTGTGTAACGTGTCGCGTGGGCTGCTCACCCTCGGGGACGTGGTGACGCTTTTCCACGAGTTCGGCCACCTGCTCAACTCGATCCTCAGCGGAGACCTGCAGTGGGCCCGAGACTCCGGGGTAGCCACCGAACGCGACTTCGTCGAGGCGCCCGCGTTCATGTTCGAGGAGTGGCCACGCAACCCTGCGGTGCTGCGCCGCTTCGCCGTGGACCGGGACGGGAACCGGATCCCGGTCGAGCTGGTCAACCGGATGGGGAACGCCGACCGGCTCGGTCGAGCCACCCTCATCGCCCGACAAGTCGCGGCCAGCGAGATGGCCTACCGCCTCCACGAGGACCGGCCGGCGGACCTCACCGCTAGCGGGGAAGCCTCACTCGCACGGCATCTCCCGGTGCAGCCGCTGTCCGGCACCCACGACCACGCCGCGTTCACGCACTTGGCCGACGAACGCTACGGATCCGGCTACTACGCCTACCTGTGGAGCTACGTCATCGCCAAGGACCTGTTCTCCGCGTTCGACCCCGACGACCTTCAGTCACCCGGCACCGCGCACCGATTCCGCGACCGAGTTCTGGCCGCCGGCGGCAGCCGCGACGGTTACGACCTTATCGAAGACTTCCTCGGCAGACCCCTGAGCACGGAGGCGTTTCACCTGTGGCTTGCCGGAACATCAGACCCGCACGTCCAGTGATCGCGGTTCCGCATTCGCGGATCCCCGCCTACTCTGCGACCGTGCGGATCGCGCATGTGCGGATGTTCGTTCTCTCGCCGCCGGATGACTAACTACCCGTTGGGTCCGCACGCCGCGAAGCAAGCCAGTGAGCCAGTAGGCCGACCGGCACGGAGAGGAGCACAAAAATCACCGCCCCCAGAACCACTCCGATGTTGACCTGGCCCTCGCGAACGGCGACGTATCCGATGATGACTGAGGCTACGGCCAGGCAGGAAATCGCCTCAACCACCACAGTCCGCAAGGCAGACGGAACCGGCTGCGAACTCGTGTTGCCTACCATGCGGCGAGTATCCCGCACCTTGCCTCTACCGTT
>JAJKIB010000083.1 GCA_021154745.1 Mycobacterium sp. | reverse complement strand
GCTGGTCGTGCGTGGTCAGTGAGAAGTGCGCGCCGTTCACCGTCATATAGAACATATCGTGCAGCGACCCTTGGGTGAACGTAATCGTGTCCCCAGTGCAGGGCACGAAAACTTCGAACCCAGCGAACGGAATCTGCTGATTGACCTTGAAGTGGGTTACGGTATCGGCGCCTGCAGGGCTGCCGCACCGATGACGGCGAAGGCGACGCTACATAACGCAACCAGAGCACGACGCATGGCTTCCCCGCGTGGTATCGCGCCAGTACAGCGGAAACTACTCCATGTCCGACGGTTGGCGACAGAGACGGAAGGTCCCAGCGTCGGACCTCAAGCGAGACCGGCACCGAGCGCGGTACCTACCCCGCGAAACGTGATGCGGCGAATCGGATTCCTACATTCCGACTGGACGCACTCAATTCGGCTACACGACGGTTCGGGCGTGAATACAGTGCGCTTTCCCCGGCTGTTGCAGCCGCCGGATGCCCCTCTTGCCTGAGCGTCCGAGCGGGCATCTTAACCTTCGTCCGAGGGGTGTGCCGGCGCGCTCACCGGGCGGCGTCGTGCGCCGCGTTCCCACCCGTCGACGACCTGGCCGTGTGCGGCGTTGTGCTCGATGAGCTGCGCGGCATTGCGGACGTGCGAGCCGCTTCTGGCCCAGCAGAACTTCCAAAGCTCGGTGGCGGCCTGGTGGTACTGGTGGATGATCGCCTCCACGTCGAAGGCGTCGATGCGCTCGGCGCGGTATTGGTCGATGGCGTCGGCGACGCGCGCGGTAAGTTCGTGCAGGCAGCTTTCGTGGTAGGCGGCCACGGTGTCTTGGCCCGTTGGAAGTCGGTCCTGTTGCCCACCTGGTCGACGCTAGCGCGGCTCGACGGTCGCGTGGCGACCGCTGGCGTTCACGGCGCGGCGGCTGCCCGGCGAGGGTGACTGGTGCACTGCAGTGGATCGGCGATCCGAGCGCCACAGCCGATGGGAAGGTGTCGGAGGCGTCGGTTGACGTCGTGACGTCTCCACCTGGAGGCGGCCCGACCGGGTGCTGGTAACACCCGACCGGGCCTTGATCGCACCCCTGACTCAACCAGGAGGCACGACCATGAGTGACCGTATCGACCCACCGACCGGGGACTTCGAGCAAGGTCCATGGCCGCGCGTCAATGACGCGTCCCGGCTGTATGACCACGGCAACCGTGGTGCGTGAGCGGACTTTTTGCGGACTAACCAAGATCGACTTTGGTTGGCCCAACCAGTCGACAGCCATTCAGATCGCGGATGACCGGGCGCGCCGGCCCGCTGACGCTTCGCTCGCAGACCGCGTTGGCACCAGCGGTAGTCCTGATCATTTGCGGCGAAAGACTTGCGGGTCGGACGCCCAGTACGGGCAAGATCAACGGCACGATATTAGCCGATGTCCGTGCACTCACTCGGCGTATGCCTATGCCGCCGCTGGATATGGCTGGAGCTCCTCGTCCAGTTCCAGCGCTACGGGATCGCTCAATCTCGCGTCCCTCATATCTCCCGCCTACACCGCGCCATGTCGGGCTGCGCACAACAGCAACCGCCTCGCCCTCCGGACACCCCCAACCGGCACAGCTGCGCCGCGCCTACCTGCGACGACCTGTGCGCGGTTCAGCCGTCCCAGATGTCGTACTTTCGGGCGTTGCCGGTAACGATCGGCTTCTTGCTGCCCAGCTGGCCGATCTCGTATTGGATCCACTCCCGCCACGCTGCCGGGTCGGGCTCGACCACCCACTCGCCCACGCCGATGGTGGCCGAGCGCTTGGCGATATATCCGTCGTAGTCGTAGGCCGGACTGCCCAGTCTCTGCAGCTTGTGGCTGTCGCCGATGATCACGAGCACGGTGCCGCCCCAGTTGAGCACCCTGAGATCGGTGAAATGCCGGTCCGGGATGTTGTCGATGACTCGCTGGTTTTCGGAGCGGATGGCCGCGGAGACGTCGTCAGCAAACGTGTCGGCCCGGGCGGCCTGCGACCCGAAGCTGACCATGTCCGTGCGGAAGTCCTCATAGCGCGCGACATAGGCCGATTCCGCCCCGTACGCCAGCGCCTGCGCCAACTGCGTACCGTCGGCATCGTCGGCGTCGGTTGACGCGGCGATCTGCGTCATCGCGGTCTGCAGGTCCCGGTTGGCGCTTGCGGTGCTAGCGAAGAATGTGTTGTACGCCTCGCGGACCTCGCCGACCGTCGGTTGGGCGCCGACGCCCCAGTTCGCGCTGGCCCACGCGACGAAGGCGTTGAGGTTGCCCAGCGGCATCGGGTCCCCGGTCTGGGCGAACTGCGCCCACGTCCGGAAGATGACCGACCACGCCTCGGAGGCGTCCGCCTCGGCGATCGTCGCGGGCGGCTCGTAGGCCATCACACCGCGAATCTCACCGGGCAGCGTGCCTACCGCGGCGACCCAACCAGTATCCATGGCGTCCCCCCAATCGGTGCTGCAAAACTCTTGACGGGCCGCAACCTACCGGAGGCCGGCTGCATACATGTCAGGTGTGCCGGGCGAGCGCCGGGGCAGACAACGCTGCCCGCATGGGAGGTACTTGCGCCAGCAACGCCGGGACAGCGCCTTCACCCATCGCCAAGACTCCGGCCGGCGCGCGTAGCCTACCGCCGCCCATGCCAGATACCGGCCACGCCGTTGTCATCAAGGCTGCTCACCGGCTTGGCGTGCGCCGGGTTAGTTGCCCGATCCCAATCGTATCCTCACCTAGCGGCGCGCCGGAGCGAGCGAGATCAAGAGACCTATAACGCCGCCGACATGTGCGAAAGCTGAGCCGACACAGAAGCTGCTTGCCGTCCCTGGTTCAGGGACCCACGATTGCCGCGTGGCTAGCCCGAGCGACCATCGCCGGACCGAGGATCAGGCGGTCGACATAACGCTTGCGCTGTTCCTTGGTGTCCTCGCCTGTGTCGTCGTCGTTCTCGTTTCGTGGCTGCTCGGATTGGTCGTCGGCACAGATGGCGGTCCTGTTTGGACTGTCGTAACCGGCAGCGTCGCTCCCGCCGTCGGACTGATCGTCGTGTTTCGACAACTCTTCCGCGCGGCGCTATAGGCCGCGAGAGCCGACCGATCGCTAACGCCGCGGCGGCCGCGATAGGTGAGCCGGGCCTGACACCGCACGAGCTGAGGCACACCGCAGCGTCACTCGCCGTCAGTGCCGGCGCGAACGTGAAGGCAGTACAGCGGATGCTCGGCCCTGCGTCGGCCGCGATGACACTCGACCGTTACGCCGACCTCTTCGACGACGATCAGGACGCGGTCGCCGACCGCCTCGACGGCATTCGCCAATCCCTGACGCCCGTCAGTGTTCAGTCGTCGCCGGTGATCGAGCTGGCGCGCCGGTAGCGATCTTTGGGGTCACGCGCTCGCGCTCTCAAGCAGATCGAAGCCAGGCGCGCAGAGCGTCGCGGATGACCTCGCTCGCGTTGGAGTGATCCGACTCTGCCCGGCGCCGTAGCGCTTGTTCGAGCTCTGGGTCGAGCCGTACCGGGATGACCCGCGCAGCCGTTGAGCCCATCGGCTTGCGGCCACCGGTGCGACGGAGCTTTTCGACGTCATATCCGGCTTCGGCCTCGCGAACGAGCCGCTCGATCGTCTCGTCGCTCACCTTGCGTCCGCGCGCGGTCGGCGCGGGTCGCTTTTTGGCGTCCATGGGGTCCTCCTTCCGGTTCATGGCAGCAAGTCGAAGTATTGGGGTCGAGCCTTCATCGCGTGGATCGGCATCTCCCGCCCGCCGTCAAGCATCAGGACGACGACTTGGAGCAACCGTCCTTTCGCGTCGAACCCAAGTCGGAGTTCTCTGGGCGGCCAGTCGTTCTCGTCGATCGGATATGCGACCACAAACTCCGATGCTGCTTGCTCGATGTCTTCATCGCTGATGCCGTGCTTGCGGGCCGAGCGGTGAACCTCCAGCGACCCAATCGTAATACGAAATACCCCGGCCTGGCGACCCACGCGCCGACTCGTCGCGGCCGATCGGGCGTGATTCTTGCGGACTTTTTGCGGACGGGGCGCGGACTTCCCTACCGAGCAGCCAGAGTGTCGCTCTGCCCCAGCAAATCCGGGGGCTGCGGTGGTGGGCGATACTGGGATCGAACCAGTGACCCCTGCCGTGTGAAGGCAGTGCTCTCCCGCTGAGCTAATCGCCCGACCCGGCCGCAGGACCGGAAGCCCGTCGCGGCGTCATCAGACTACAGGCAGCCGCATCACACGATGAACAGCGCGGCTAGGCCCAGCACGACTATCACTGCCAGCGAAACCAGTCCGCCGACCACCCGGATCCGGAGCGGCTGCGCGGCCAGCCATCTCGTCCATCGCACGACCCGCCGGCGCACGGACGTCAGCAGTCGACCGGCCCATTCGTATTCGCTCGAGAGGATTCCGAGACCGGCAAAGATGATCAGCCAGCCCGGTCCCGGGAGGGGCAGCAGCACGATGCCGACAGCGACCACCATGACCCCGATGGCGGTGACGCCGATGCGCCATGCGAGACGACCCCCGGGCACTCGCCGCACTCGCTTCCGGAACGCGCTGACACCTGCGAAGCGCAGGTTGCGCAGGTCGTCCGCACGGGCCAATGCGACCGCCTTATGCTGCGGAGGGCGGCGCAAGCCGGGCATCGACCAGTCCGGCGCCGCCGACGAGGCGTTCCAGTTCGTAGCCGGGCACGGTCGGCGGCGAGTCACCGCGCCCGCGCCAGTCGACGGCAATACACCGGCTCTCGCGCCGGGGAGCGGTCCGGACGCCGTTGCGCGCGCCGGTGTCCGAGGCTGCGCGCCTTTGACGGTCGGCGTCGGCACGGCGTCCTCCTCGATCAGATACCGGACACCGTATCGACGGCGCGCCGGGTGCAATCCGGGCAGCATCAGGAGCGGACGAGCCGGGCAATCGCTTCCGCGGCTTCCTTCACTTTGGCGTCGGCCTCCGCCCCGCCGGCGCGCGCGGCGTCGACCACGCAGCCGCCCATGTGCTCCTCGAGCAGGCCGAGCGCAACGGACTGCAGGGCCTTCGTGGCGGCACTGACCTGGGTCAGAATGTCGATACAGTACTTGTCGTCGTCGATCATCTTGGCGATTCCGCGAACCTGCCCCTCGATGCGGCGCAGCCGCTTCAAGTAGTCGTCCTTGTTCGCGGTGTAACCGTGCATCGCCCCAGCATACCCGGGCGGGGTACTCCAGCCTTCAGACGTCGACACTTCGTGCGGCGTAGAAATCCGGCTGGCTGACCAGGTCGGACAACACCTCGTCGAAGACCGGCGTGTCGGTCGTGACGATCATGACGGCTTCCGCCTCACTGTTGGTGTCCGGTCGATGCCCGACAGCGGCAGAGACGATATTGATGCCGGCCGCACCGAGCGCCGAGCCGACCCGGCCCAACATGCCCGGCTGATCGCGGTATCGGAACACGGCCAGGCACTTCTCGAGCTGGACATTGAACCGCGAGCCCCAGACCTCGCGCGGGTGCGGGCGGTTACGGCGGCCGAGGACCGTGCCGACGACGCGAGTGGTCTCCGCGCCGCTGCGCAGCCGCACTCGGACGAGGTCGGTGAAGTCCCGCGCCGCCGGGCTGTGCCGTTCCGAGATTGCGATGCCGCGCTCGTGCGCGAGAGTCCCCGCGTTGACGTCGTTCACCGGCTCTTCGGTGTGTCCGGCGAGCAGGCCCTTGACGACCTGGATCGTCAACAGGCGCACGTCCCGCTCGGCAATCCGTCCGAGGTATTCGACGTCGAGCTCGTCGACCGAGGTGCCGGGTGCCAGCGCCGCCGCGATCCGGCCCAGGCTGTGGCACAGCCCGATGAAGGGGCCGACCGCTTCGAGGTCCTCGGCGGCAACCGCCGGCACGTTGACAGCATTGGTGACCGGCCCCCCGGTGAGGGCTGCCACGAGTTGCTCGGCCGCCTGATATCCCGCCCGGTCGGTTGCCTCCGCGGTCGACGCGCCAAGGTGCGGGGTGACCACGACGTTGGGATAGCCGAACAGCGGGTGCTCGGTGACGGGTTCGGTGGCGAACACGTCAAGGGCCGCGCCGGCCACCTTCCCCGCGTCGAGTGCCGCCTTCAAGTCGGCGTCCACGACCAGCGGCCCACGGGCGACGTTGAGGATCCGCACACCGTCCCTCATCTTGGCGAAGGCGGCCGCGTCCAGCCAACCCTCCGTCTCCTTGTTCTTGGGCAGGTGCAGCGTGATGAAGTCGGCGACCGCGTAGACCTCGTCGGGCGAGGCGGCGCGCTCGACGCCGAGTTCACGGAACCGCTCCTCGGCGAGGTAGGCGTCGAAGGCGAGCACCCGCATGCCGAACCCCCGGGCCCGGTGCGCCACGAGCTGGCCGATGCGGCCGAAGCCGATCACGCCCAGCACCTTCTCGTGCAGTTCGACGCCGCTGAACTTCGCCCGCTCCCACGCGCCGCCGACAAGCGACGCGTGCGCCTGCGGGACGTTGCGGGCGAGCGCGAGGAGCAGCGCCATCGTGTGTTCGGCCGCAGTGATCACATTGGACTGCGGTGCGTTGGCGACGACGACGCCGCGACGGGTGGCCGCGTCGATGTCCACGTTGTCGACGCCGACGCCCGCCCGGGCGACGGCGCGCAGCCGGTCGGCCTTGGCCAACAGGTTCGCGTCCACCTGCGTGGCCGAGCGGACCACGATGCCGTGGAAGTCGGCCATCCGCCGCTCAAGCTCGGCGCGGTCCCAGCCGGTGCCGGTCTCGACGTCGAACCCGGCCCGTTCGAGCAGCTGGATCCCCGGCTCGCCGATCTTCTCGGCCACCAGGACCTTCATGCCCCCGCCGCCACAATCCAATCGATGCAGGCAGTGAGCGCTTCCACGTCGGAAGGCTCCACGGCCGGGAACATGCCGACCCGCAGTTGATTGCGGCCCAGCTTGCGGTACGGCTCCACGTCAACGATGCCGTTCCCGCGCAGCGTCTCGGCGATGGCCGCCGCGTCCAGTTCGGGCGCGATGTCGATCGTCCCGACGACGAGCGAGCGCTTCACCGGGTCGGCGACGAACGGCGTTGAGAAGTCCGTCGCGTCGGCCCAACCGTAGAGACGCTGCGACGACGCCTGGGCGCGCCCGACGCAGAAATCGAGGCCACCGCCGGCGAGCATCCACTCCAGTTGATCGGCGAGCAGCAGCAAGGTGGCCAGTGCCGGCGTGTTATAGGTCTGATCCTGCCGAGAGTTGTCGAGCGCGGTGGCGAGCGACAGCGAGGCAGGCAGCCATCGGTCGGTGGTTGCCGCGAGCTCGCCGATCCGCTCCACGGCGGCGGGGCTGACCAGCGAGAGCCACAGCCCGCCATCGGAGCCGAACGCCTTCTGCGGCGCGAAGTAGTAGGCGTCGGCTTGGGACACGTCCACGGGCAGCCCGCCGGCGGCGGAGGTGGCGTCGATGAGCACGAGCGCGTGTTCGGCGCCCACTGGCCGGCGAACGTCGATCATCACACCCGTCGACGTCTCGTTGTGGGGCCACGCGATGACGTCGGCGGCCGGGTCCGCGACCGGCTCCGGCGCGTCTCCCGGATCGGAGGAGACGACGATGGGGTCGTCGAGGAACGGCGCGCCCTTCGTGACGCTCGCGAACTTTTGTGAGAATTCGCCGCAGGTGAGGTGCAGCGGCCGGCGCCGCACCAGCCCGCAGGCCGCGGCGTCCCAGAACGCGGTCGAGCCGCCGTTGCCCAGCATCACATCGTAGTCGCCGGGCAGCGAGAACAGCTCGCGCAATCCCTCCCGGACCCGGTGCACGACGGCGCGGACCGGTGCCTGCCGGTGCGAAGTGCCCATGAGGTCGCCGGCCCCGAGGAGCCGGGCCAGCGCTTCCGGGCGGACCTTCGACGGCCCGCAGCCGAACCGGCCGTCCGCAGGCTTCAGGTCTTCCGGAATGATCAGGGTCGAGTCGATGAGCGTCACCCGCGGATGGTATTCGAGCCGCTACAGCGGGACTGAGCGGATATGGCCGTCATGACTGTCCACGACCCGAGACGACGAGGCCGTCGCATCGAGGAACTCGTTAGCCGAGCCCCGTCTTGACGAGCCGGGCCGAGCTCGCGCATGAAGCGGTCAGAGTTGGCACGCCAGTTGCGGCGCGAGGCCTGCCGGTATGGCCAGCTCGGCCCAGACCTCCTTGCCATCGTCGGTCTGGTCGGCGCCCCACCGCTCGCTGAGGGCGTCGACGATGACAAGCCCCCGCCCGTGCAGATCCGCCGGGTCGCCGGCCGTGCGCCGCGGCCACCCAGGGGCGTCGTCGCTGACGCCCAGCCGGACATACGAGCGGTGAACGTCGACCGCCACAGACATCGTCGAGCAACCCGCGAGTACGGCATTGGTTGCCAGTTCACTCATCACCAGCGCGGCGTCATCGGCGACAACGGCCTCGCCTGCGGGCAGGGCTTCGGTCACCTGATCAGCGGCGAATCGGCGCGCCCTTCCAGGAGTTGCCGACTCGCAGGTCGAGTACTGGACGCCGGAGGTTCGGCACATGTCACTCGCTGACTGAGCAAAGGCAATGTTACGGAGCACCTTGGTGGTACCCCATGGGTGGAACAGCTACACATTACGCCCAAATCCCCTCCATCGGCGAGAGACGTCTGCTGCCGCGGACCTGGCCGTCAGGGCCGTGATGAGGACCGCATGCCGGTCGAGGACCCTGACCCGTCACGGATGAAGCCCGTGTTTGCGCGGGAACCGATGCTGATTCCGCATCGACCGGTGCAGCGTGCACCGGTGATGGCGGGCTGGTACGGCGGAGCCGCCGACGGCAAAGGCAATATCGTGGCGCACCTGACCGGGCGGCACACCGCAGGAACCGCAGCACGCGGGCTCGGGTGCCTCTGCGTAGCAAGTGTCGCAGTGGCGGCGTGCAGTACCAGCGGTGGGAACGCGGCCGTGACCAGTGCCCAGAAGCATGTGTCGCACGCGCAGAACGCCCTTTCGGACGCACAGTCCGACCTGGCCGCGAAGACTGCCGAGTTCTGCACGAGCGCCCGGAGCTACATCGTCGCCCTGGACCGCTACGGCGACGTTCTGCATGAAACCGCGCTCGCCGACGCCAAGGCCGAGCTCGCGGCCGTAAAGGCCACCGGGTCGGGACACTCGCCTGCTCCAGCGGGCCCGACCAGCTCACGGGGCCATCGACGGGCTTCATGGACCAAGTACGGTCGACGCCGTCAAGGACCTGCAGAAGGCCAGCGGCCTTCCGGTCACCGGGACGGTCGACAAGGCGACGAACGCGGCACTGCAGGCCGACCTGCAAGCTATGGGCGGGGCGGCGGCGCAGGAAACGTTGGGTAGCCACCTGAGGGCCGGCCACATCGTTCGTTCGCCCGGCGGTCGGGCGGCTGACTGGCGCGCCGCTCAGCGTGGCGCGGTTAGCAGGGCGGCGTACCGGCCGAGGTAGAGCGGCCAGCCTTCGTCACCATCGATTGCGTCGCTAACGGCCTGCCAATTCGGCCCATGTCGGTCGATGTGGCGGTGTTCGAGTTCCACTCTGGTGCGATCTGCGGCCTCCGCGACGAAGCGCACTTCGACCTCGCTGGTGTGGCGCGTGTCGGTCTCGATCTGCCACTGCGGGCTGATGTCCCAGCTGAACACGACGCGGTTCGGCGGCTCGAAGGCCAGGATCCGGGCCCAGCGGCACTCGCTGCCGTCGACCCCCCGGTCATAGATGTGGCCGCCGACGTGGTGTTCGAACACCGTCTCGGCGATCTCCACACCGAGCAGGTTGTGCTCGGGTGGCTTGAAGTCCCCCATCCGATCGGTGAAGGTGACAAACGCCTCGTCGACCGGTGCGGGGACGACGATTTGCTTGCGGACGACTGCGGCATCGGTCTCGGTCACGGTTGGTCCCCTTCACGTGATTCGATGGCGTCTCGGTAGGCGGCCAACGCGCGATTCCAGAAGGTGTCGAGTTGATCGCGTAGGGCAGCCATACCTGCGGCGTTGAGCCGGTAGATCCGGCGGGTGCCTGCGGCCTGCTCGGCCACCAGGCCGGCATCCTTGAGGATCTTCAAATGCTGGGAGACAGCCGGGCGGCTGATGGGCAGGTGGTCGGCCAGCTCGCCGACGGCGCGGGGTCGCTCGGCGAGCTGCTCGAGGATCGTGCGACGAGTGGAGTCCCCCAGGATCTCCCAGCCAGCGTCGCCGGCTTCGTAAGTTCGCACGAACGGTAAGCTATAGCTTACGGAAAGGGCCGGTCAAGACTTGAGGAGCGCCGATTCGCCGACATTGAGCCGCCCAGGGACCGAACCTGCCGAGAGTGGCCGGTTCGGTGGCCGGTCAATGCGACTGCGGGCGGCCCAGTCGAGCCTTGGTCTGCTCGACGTCCATGCCATGCAGTCGCAAGAGGTTTTCGCCGAGAATCTTGCGCTTGCCCTGATCGGTGAGCTGCGGGTAGCCGTAGCCGTCGCACAGGTCCTGCGGGATCTCGAAGTCCATGAATGCCCTGATCGCCCATTGCGGATGGAAGATCGGCGCCTCGGAGCCGTACACGATCTTGTCCTCGCCGCACCAGAACAGCAGCTTGCCGAGGATCTCGGC
>JAJKIB010000082.1 GCA_021154745.1 Mycobacterium sp. | reverse complement strand
TGCAGTGACGTCGGAGAGGCGTTGGCGGTGCAGTACTTCCATTCCGCTCCGTGGGTGGCATGGCATGACGCCGGGCACAACGGTTCTCTGGTCATCGAAGAGGGTGAGATCTGATGTGGCGGCTTAGAGTGGTGCACTCGACGGGCTACGCCTACAAGTCGCCGGTGACCGCGTCGTTCAACGAGGCAAGGTTGACTCCTCGCTCGGACACCCGGCAGAACGTCATTCTCAACCGCGTCGAAACCGTCCCCGCCACAAGGTCCTACCGCTATGTCGACTACTGGGGCACCGCAGTAACCGCGTTCGACCTGCACGCTCCGCACACCGAGCTCGAGGTCACGTCGAGTTCCGTGGTGGAGACCGACCGCGGCGTCTCGCCGGAGGACGAGGATATCCGAGTCAGCTGGGACGATCTGCGGTCCGAGGCTGTGATCGACCGGTTCGATGAGGTGCTCACCCCAACGCACTACACGCCGCAGAGCAAGCGGATCCGGCGGGTGGGGGAGCGCATCGCCAAGTACCACGATCCACAGGAGGCCGTCACTGCCGCCGCCAACTGGGTGCACAGCGAGCTCGAATATGTTGCCGGCACAACGGGTGTGCATTCGTCGGGTTTGGATGCACACCGCGAAGGCAAGGGCGTCTGCCAGGACTTCGCGCATCTGACGCTGATCCTGTTGCGGGGCATGGGAATCCCGGCCCGCTACGTCTCAGGTTATCTGCATCCCAAGCGCAAAGCACCGATCGGTGACACCATTGACGGTCAGAGCCACGCCTGGGTGCAGGCATGGACCGGAGGCTGGTGGAACTATGACCCCACCAACGACACCGACATCAATGAGCAGTACGTCAGCGTCGGGGTGGGGCGGGACTACTCGGATGTCTCACCCTTGAAGGGCATTTACTCCGGCGAGGGCTCGACCGACCTGGACGTGGTCGTGGAGATCAG
The DNA here is from genome assembly GCA_021154745.1 of Mycobacterium sp. Lineage (GTDB taxonomy): Bacteria > Actinomycetota > Actinomycetes > Mycobacteriales > Mycobacteriaceae > Mycobacterium. The sequence continues at coordinate 11,706 of JAJKIB010000082.1, read as the reverse complement.
CCGGCTGGCTTAATTTCGCCAGCGCTATCCGCCTGGTCGGGCACGCCCGAGGGTGCGATAGCCCGGGTGCACGTGCGGCGTCAGGCCCTGGCGCTCGGCGATCGTCGTCAGCAGTTGGCGCAGGGTGTCGCGCTGCTCGGTGTCCAGCCCGGAGGTCATCAGTCTTTCGTGCTGACGCCCGAGCTCGCCGATCTTGCTCATGACCTTCTTCCCCGACGCGGTCAGATAGAGCGCATGCAGTCGGCGGTCGTCGGGATTGCGGCGACGTTCGACGTAGCCGCGGTCTTCCAGCTCATCGACGTAGGCGACGACCCGGCTGGGCAACAAGCCCAGCTGGCCGCTGAGCGCTTGCTGGCTGCGCCCGGGCTCGGCCGCGATCGCGCGCAGTATCCCGGCATGCGGCGGGGTGAGCTCGATCGACGCGATCAGGTCGGCGAACACCGAGGCGGACCGATGACCGAGTTGGGACAACATGAACGCCACGTTGTCACCGTCGCTTGAACCTGCTGACACGGAAAAATCGTATCAGTTATGAACGAATTATCTCGCAAATTAGTCAAACGTCTTGTCTACGACTCAAATCAGGCATATCGTTCACAGTATGAATGATTCATCAGTGGATACGACTAGAGCGGGTGGCCGGCCACCGCAGGGCGGCCCTCCGCTGGCGCTGCTCGCGGCGATATCGCTGGGGCTGTTGCTCGCCGGCCTGGCGAGCGGCGTTGCGCTCGGCGGCCTGATGCCTCTGCCGTTTGGATCCGAGGCGCAGGACTACGTCGCCGCCCATCACGATGCGGCACAGGCCATCGCCGTTGGGACCTTCGCGTCGTCGATACCGTTGGCCATCTACGCGGCGACCGCAAGTGCCCGGCTACGCCAACTCGGGATCACCGCACCCGGCGCGACGATCGCCCTTGCCGGTGGCCTCCTCGCGTCGGGAGCACTGAGTCTGTCGGGACTTCTGGCGTGGACGTTGTCCCGGCCAGAGGCCACCACCGACCCGGCGCTGGTCCGCGCCCTGTACTACCTGGTCTACCTGACTGGCGGACCCTGGCACATCGTCACCCTCGGCCTGCTGCTGGCGGGCATTTCCGTGCCCAGCTTGATCGTCGGACTGCTGCCACGGTCGGTGGCTTGGACCGGACTGGTGATCGCTGCGGTCGCCGAGCTGACGACACTGGCGCTGATTTGGCCGGGGCTCTCGCCTCTGTTGCCGGTTGCCCGGTTCACCGGCTTGATCTGGCTGATCGTGGCCGGCGCGATGCTGCCGCTGCGCCGACGGGATCGGCAGCAGGCCCGCGTCGCGGGAGGGTGATCATGAAACTCAGTGTCAGCGTGACGAATTACTCGTGGCCCGATGAGATTCACCACCGGCTCGCGTCACTGGCGGGCTACCTCGATGACACCGCGGTCGACACCCTCTGGGTGGCCGACCATCTCCTTCAGGCCGATCCGGCCAGCCGGCTCGACGAACCCATGCTCGAGGCCTACACCACGCTGGGATATCTCGCGGCCGCGACGTCGCGGATCCGCCTCGGCACGATGGTCACCGCCGCTACCTTCCGCGCACCCGCCTTGCTGATCAAGGCGGTCACCACGCTCGACGTGCTGTCCGCAGGCCGGACGTGGTTAGGGATCGGCGCCGGCTACAACGGCGACGAGGCCAGCGCGATGGGGCTGTTCCTTCCCGACACCGCGGAGCGGTTCGCCCGGATGACCGAGTTGCTGCGGCTGGCGCGGCAGATGTGGAGCGGCGACGAATCCCCGTTCCGCGGTGAGTATCTGGATCTCGAGCACCCGGTCGGCAGCCCGCGACCCGTCACGACGCCCGGGCCGCCGGTCCTGATCGGCGGCACCGGCGAACGGCGCACCCTGCGGCTGGTCGCCGAGTACGGCGACGCGTGCAATCTGTTCGACGTGCCCGACGGCGGCACCGCGATCCGCAGGCAGCTCGACGTGCTGGATCGTCACTGCGCCGACGTCGGCCGGCCGCCCGAGGAGATCGAGCGGACGGTGACCACGGCACTCCAGGACGGCGAGAACTCCGGGAAGCTGGCCGAGCGCTGCGGCGCATTAGGTGAGCTCGGCGTGGAGCACGTCGTAGTGATCGGCCGCGGCCGGCCACTGACCGACGCCGATCTCAATTGTGTTGCGGGCGCGGCGGATCACCTCGCGGGCTTGGCGCACACTCCCGGGTGAACCTCCACGCGGTGCAGGTCGTCACCGAGCTCGATCTGTCGACTGAAGGCCGTCGCCGCGCGGGCCCGCCAGTCGTCCTCCTGACCGGGAGCCAGGGGAGGGACGTAGTGGGTGAGGATCAACGTGCCCACCCCGGCGCGCGCCGCAGTCGCGGCGGCTTCCTCGACAGAGGAGTGGTAATCGAGGATGTCTTTGAGTCGCTGCTGCGGCACTTGCTCGACGAGATCCTTGCGAATGACGGTGTGCACAAGCGCACCAGCTCCCGCCGCGAGTTTGTCGAGGCTGTCGCAAGGCACCGAATCGCCTGCCAGCACGACGGAGGCGTCGTTGTACCCGATTCGAAACCCGATGGTCGGCTTCACGGGCCGGTGATCCGTTGGGGCGACCCGGATCTGGACACCGCGGGAGTCCCACACCGACCCTTCGGTGTACTCGTGCACTTCGACGACGGGCGGCTCGGTGATGTCGGTGTGATGAGCGATCCGGTAGCTGATATCGGGAGCCAGTGCCGCCAGCGTGGCCTCGACGACGGCGGCGGTTCCCGGCGGCCCGAGCACCGGAAGTGGCGTGCGCTCGAACGTCGTAACCCACCTGGTCGTGATGACGTCGCTGAGGTCGGTGATGTGGTCGCTGTGCAGATGGGTGAGCAGCAGCGCCGTTAGATTGGCGGCACCGACGCCGACGGCCGCGGCCCGCATCAGGGCACCCCGCCCGCAATCCACGAGGAACAACTGCTCACCCGCACGAACGAGGGTGGACGGGCCTGCGCGCCTCGGGTCGACCATCGGGCTGCCGGTGCCGAGCAGGGTCACCTCAATCATGTCGTCATTCCTACCCGGTTTTGACGCCCGAGAAAGTCAAAACGATTGTTTCAATACCCTATTGATAAGGTGCATCAAAGGTGCAGGCTGAAGGCAGAATATGCTTGAAACCGGACGGAGCACTTATCAATAGGTCATTTACTCGCGCGAAACAGGTCGGCAACAGAGCGCCCATAGCGTCGAGAACATGACGTTCGACTTCTCCCGCTTGACAGCGACTTGTGCAGTCGAGTCGCCCGACAAAGCGATCACCCTGCCGCCCGAGGCGTATGGCAGCGACGACCTGTACGCCGACGAGGTCGACCGCATCTTCAAGCGCGGGTGGATCCCGCTCTGCCGCGTCGAGCAGGTGCGCACACCCGGCAGCTACTACAGCATCGACATCCTCGGCACCCCCTTGGTCGTGACCCGCGACCGGCATTCCGAGATTCGGGTGCTATCCCGCAACTGCTCGCACCGCTGGATGGAGGTCTGCAGCGGCGCGGGCGAGGCCAACGTGCTGCAGTGCCCGTATCACCTGTGGTCGTTCGGTCTGGACGGGCACCTTGCCGGGGCACCGGAAATGAAGAAATCTGCGGCGTTCGACCGTAATGACTATCCGCTGAAGAAGTTCCGCCACGAGGTGTGGAAGGGCTTCGTGATGGTGAACTTCGACGGCCAGGCGGAGTCGCTGGCGAGCCAATACGCAGCTCTCGATCCGATAGTCGACGTCTACGACCTCGAGAACTACCAGACCGTCGAGCAGACCGACTGGGGCGTGTGCGACTGGGACTGGAAGATCATGGTGGACAACTTCATGGAGTGCTACCACCACATGGGCCCGCACCGCGGTTCGCTCGAAGACCAATTCCCAGCGGCCCTGAGCTATACCGGCGAGGTCGGCGACTACTTCACCACGATGTGGTCGGGGCAGGCTCCCGGCTACCCAGCCGATCCGCCGTTCCTGTCGCCCGGCGCGGACACGCTGACCCCCGAGCACAGCCGCAAGTCACTGATCTTCATCGCGTATCCGCTACTGCAGATCGCCATGGGCCCCGCATATATGTACTGGCTCAAGACACTTCCACTCGGGGCGGGCAAGATCGAGCTCCAGCTCGACATCTGCATGTCCCCGGCCTCGCTGGCCGCGCCCGGTGTCGAAGAACGCCGCAGTGAGTTGGTCAAGATGATCTGTGACATTCACCGAGAGGATCTCGACGTCTGCGCCGCGGTGCAACGCGCCATCCGTTCCGGCGTGAGCAGCACCGGCCGGCTGTCGCATCTCGAGCGACCGCTGTGGGAGTTCTACCGCTACCTCGGGCGCGAACTCGGAATCATCAACCCCACAACCACTCTCGCATCGACAGGATGACACAACAGATGACGACAACCCTGAACGGACAGACTGGCGTCGCGTCGACCGCGCGCGATGTGGCCGATGCGCTGGCGGCCAGGGGCGTCAAGTACGCCGCGGTCAGCTTCGTCGACATGCACGGCAAGCCCAAGAGCAAGATGGTGCCGCTGGGGCATCTCGTTCAGGCGGCCCTCGGATCGGAGATGTTCACCGGCGCCGCGCTCGACGGAGTGCCCCAGGACGTCAACGACGACGAGGTCGCGCCGCACCCCGATCTCGATCACCCGATCATCATGCCGTTCAACCGCGAAGTGGCCTGGTTCCCAGGCGATCTGTGGATCGGCGACACCCCGTTCGACGCGTGTAGCAGACAGATCCTCAAACGCGTGACCGCCGATGCGGCCACACTGGGATACACCTTCAACCTCGGCATCGAGACCGAGTTCTTCCTGCTCACCGACACCGACCGACCGGAACCCGCCAGCCTCGACGATAACCTCGACAAACCGTGCTACGACCTGCGGACGATGTTGCACAACTACCCGGTGGTCGACGAGATCGTCTCGGCGATGAACGAACTCGGCTGGGACGTCTACTCATTCGACCACGAGGACGGCAACGGGCAGTTCGAGACCGACTTCACCTACACGAATGTGGTGTCCATGTCGGACCGGTTGGTGTTCTTCCGGATGATGGTCGGTGAGATCGCCCGCAAGCATGGACTGTTCGCGTCGTGGATGCCCAAACCGTTCGCAGACCGCACCGGAAGCGGCGCCCACTACAACATGTCGCTGGCCGACGACTCCGGTACGAACCTCTTTGCGGCCGAGGCCGATCCGCGTGGGTGCGGGCTGTCGACGCTCGGCTATCAATTCATCGCCGGTGTCTTGCGCCACGCGGACGCCATCTGTGCGGTGATCGCGCCGACCGTCAACAGCTACAAGCGGCTGGTCAAGCAGGGCAGCATGTCGGGCCTGACGTGGGCGCCGGTGTTCGCCTGCTACGGGGACAACAATCGCACGAACATGCTGCGCATCCCGAAAGGCGGCGGTCGCGTCGAGTGCCGCGCCGCCGACAGCGCCAACAATCCCTACCTCGGCGGCGCGCTCATGCTGGCCGCAGGATTGGAAGGCATCCGTGAGGGTCTCGATCCGGGCGAGCCGAACCGGGACAACCTCTACCGGCTCACCGAGGCCGATGTCGTCGCCCGTGGAATCGGTTGGTTGCCACGGTCACTGGGCGAGGCGATCGATGCCCTCGAGGCCGATCCCCTGGTGCGGTCGGTGTTCGGCGACGCGATGTTCGAGTCGTTTGTCAGCGAGAAGCGCGCCGAGTGGGACGGGTACACCGCGCACGTGTCGGCATGGGAGACCGAACGCTACCTGAGGTTCTGGTGACCATGACCTACTTGTGGGAAGAGCTGACGTCGGCGCAGTTGGCCGACCGCCTGGCCGTCGACCCCGACTGCGTGGCGCTGATACCCGTCGGCGCGACCGAACAGCACGGCCCGCATCTGCCGGTGGGCACCGACACCATCATCGCGACGGCACTCGCCGACGCGGCGGCGGGGGAGGTGGCGGTCGTGTTGCCGCCACTCCCGTTCGGCGCCAGCTTCTTTCACGGCACACGGCTGGCGGGCACGATCGCGTTTTCGGGCGACGAGACGGCTGCGACGGCCGGACTGGTCGCCGAGTCGTGCGTGGACTCGGGATTCCGCCGGGTGATCTTCGTCAACGGTCATGTCGGCAACTCGGCCGCGCTGTGGATCGCCTGCGATCGCTTCCGCCGGGAGTTTCCCGACCTGCGAATCGGTGTCATGCAGTGGTGGGATCTGACGCCCGACATCGCGAGGCGGGCGACCGAGGATGCGGCCGACTGGCATGCCAACGCGGCCGAGACGTCGATCATGCTCGTGCTGCGGCCCGAACTCGTCGACACCGAGAAGATGCGCGACGCCGACGATCCCGACCGCACCGAGGGTTCCGTCTTCCGCTACGCGGTCCAGCACGTCTCCACCAACGGCGTCACCGGATACCCGTCGCGCGCGTCGAAGTCGATGGGCCTCGAGCTGTGGCAGGACGTGGTGGGCGCGGCGCGTGATCTCGTCGAGCGCGCCCACAGTGAGAAGCCGCCGCTTGGCTAAACTTCACGCCATCGGACGACCCCGCAACAACAGCGCCACCGCGCCGACGACGTCACCCCGCGCCGACATCGTCAACGCGGCGACAAAGCTGTTCTCCGAAAAGGGCTATGCCCAAACGACGATGAGCGACATCGCGCGCGCCTCGGGCCTGCAGCAGTCGTCGCTGTACTACTGGTTCCGCAACAAGGAACAGCTGCTGGGCGAGACCCTGCTGGTCAACCGGGCGCCGCTGAAGTTCATCGCCGAGGTCGGCGCGGGCTCCGGCTCGCCCGCGGTCAAGTTGTACCGGCTGTTGCGGTTCGACACCATGCAGCTGGCGCTCTCACCGATCGACTTCAACGAGATCCAGCGCATCGCCCACAATCAGCGCACCGAATTCCACCAGTTCTGGACGGATTACGAACGGCTCAAGGACTGGGTCGTCGACCTGATCGGCGCAGCGATCAGCGAAGGCAGGTTCATCGACTGCGACCGCGAGGAAACCGCCGGCTTGCTCCTGAACTTTGACGAGGGCGCACAGAAGCGCACCCGGCTGCACACCGACGAGGGTGACCGCGCCGACGAAGCGATCCGGGTCGGTGAGCAGGTCGCGATCATCGCCGTGCGCGGACTCCTGCGGCGCCCGAGCGAGATCACCAGGATCAGCGCACAGGCCGCCCAGTTCGACGACGCGTCGATCGCCCTTCGCGTCACCCGGCAGCAGCAGCCGGAGTAACTACTCGCGTCCCGCCGACACGAAGCTCATGTCTGCGAACCGATTATCCGATTGGTGGCTGCTAGCCGCCTTTGGAGAGATCTTTTTGGATCTTGCTCACCGTCCGCTGGATGTCGAGGAGTTTCCGCAGTATCTCGGCGTTGGTTGGTTCGTCGCTTTGCACGCTCGTCGGCGGCCCCACTCCACCTGGCGGTAGGCCGCCGTTCGGGGACGCGGCCAAGTCGTGGAACTTGCGGATGATCTCGATGATTGCCTGTGGGTTCTCCCGTAGATCGATCACGGGACCGTACTCATCGATGACACGCTCAATGAACTTCTCTTCACTGATCATGCAATTTCCTTTCGGACGGGGTGTTGTCGTGACCACGTGGTGAGGACTGTTTTCCCGCCGCGCCGAACCGGTTGGGCGGCGTGCCGCATGGCTGGATCGACCGTGCCGTCGTCGCGGAGGTTATTCCACGCGACCAGCCGACCGGCGGCGGCAGGAACGCGGATGCCTAGGTCTGGGAATACGGTGGCGCCGCCCTCCAGAGGGGCCTGAAGGTAGAGCAGCATCGTGACGACCCGCTCGCCTTCGGGATCGCTGGCGAACAGCCCTGCGTCGTGATGCAGCCGGAAGCGGCCGCGATTGCGATACCGCACAGCCTGCCACCTCTCTAGAGTCAACTGGTTAATCCCGAGCAGATCGCATGCGCGTCGCTCCATGCTCTCGACCAGTTCGTCGAGCTCGGCGCTGAACCATTGTTGATCGGTGGACTGGCTTGTGCGCTGCGGACTACGGAAGTAGACGAGTTCGTCATTGAAGTCCCTGCTGACCACTCGACTGGGTCGCCAGAACGCGAAGTCGAGTTCCTCGCAAATGAATGTGCACTCGCTCGCGCCAAGAAATCCGTCGATCCACTTGACGCGACCGGCGGGCAGCTCGTCGGCTACTGGGCTCATGCGACCAGCTCGGTAAGGATCAATTCCTGGTAATCGTGGACAGTGCGCACTTTGCCGAGTTCTATCGGTGTCGGTCGACCGCTGAACAGATCCCGCATCAGCGCAAGGGACTGTTGGTGCCGGTGTTGCCATTCAGGGTGATCATGCCAATGCGGGAGACGGCTCCCACGGTCGTAGCAATGCCAGCCGATGATGCGGTGCGGGTGAAACATGTTGTAGCCGTGGGTGAATGCCCGCAATCCGGTGACCAGTTCGTCGCCGAAGAAATAGATCCGCGGATCGAATTCCACATCGGTGTTGAAGGTTCCCGCGGCGAAGACGAAATGCAACGAGAGGAACTCGGCCGGCAACGGTTCGGCCAGTGTGGTCCAGAACGGAATCGGATAGCTGGTCAAGCGGGTCAGCACACCTTCGTCGCGAGACAACGGTGCCATCATGTACGGCCGCTTGCCGCGCCCACCTGGCTCAGTATCGGGCCGGTACGCAGGCAGATAGGCCGTCAACAGTGGTTTCGTGACGCCCATGTCCCGGAGTTGGCGATACATCGCCAGAACAAGCTTGTCCCAGTCGCGGACAAACCGATGATGCGAGTCGAGCAGCAAGGTGAACGGCTCGCCGTTCCAACGTTGCTGGGCGATCGTGCGTGCCCAGTTGCAGCCTTGGCTTTGGTCGGCAGCGATGTCGATAATCTCGACACCGGGCAGATCCCGGATGTCGCCAGCGAGTGTTTCGTCGGGCTCGTGCTGCCAAACCACGCACGTCCGTAATTGGTCCGGCCGTGCCGCCTTGCGGTAGAGGTCGCGCAGTGTGGCAGGTAACTCCGTATCCCGGTATGCCGGGATCTGCACAAAGATCCGCGAGGCGGCTGGCATCGATGGTTCTCCGATCATTGCGGCTAAACCCTTGTTGCAGTTTGCGCCTCGAAGGACGACCGGTGATGAGTATTCGAGTACTCGAATTGGGGCTAGCGCGAGGCAAGTCTTCTTTGTGCAGTCCGAATCGGCGACATTCGAGTAGCTCACTACTCGTTTCCGAGAGCGACTTGCGTGCGATGCTGCCGATATCCGATTGGCATTGAATGGAGGGGGAGAAGATGACGATCAAGTACGGAACGGTGGAACGCAATCATCGACAAGAATCGACCAACGGCGAGTCTGATCAGAAGCTCACTGATCCAGGCCTGAGTAAGGCCGAGGAAAAGCGGCGAGCCATAGAGCGGTTGGATGAAGTTCGTCAGTACTTCCGAGACCAACAGGCGCGCCGTGAAGTGATCGCGGTGACAAAGACGCCGCTTGGCCAGACGCTCGACTGGGTTCCGGTTGAGAGCCTCGCGCCTGACGGCGTGGTTGCTGATCCGCCGGATGAGGGCCGTGGGATTGATTTGCGCTCGTTGCGCAGTGTGCCGGCCGACGACAGGAGCGACGAAATCAGGCCGGCGGAATTGGTCACTTTCGAGTTAGCCGACGGGAATGTGCCCCGTGGCCCCAAGGGAACTGTTCCACTGGTCCGTCGCGACGTGGATCGGCTGACAACGGCCAACACACTTGCCGATCTACTGTCCAAGCATGGCCGCGCCATGCGGCTACAGCCGGATGGCGCGCGCGCCGAGGTAGCTTTGCCCGAGGACGCGACCGTGCACAAGTACGCTTACTCGGCGCAGTGGGTCACCTGCTTCGGGTGCGAGGGCAACATCAACGCGTGGGACCCTTACGGTGAATGGTCGGACGAATTCACCTTGGGCCAGTGCGCACTTGCGCGGGGCAGTGGCGGGGGAAAGCAGACCATCGAAGCCGGTCATCAGCAATATCGTGACCTGTACGGCGACTGGGTACCGCACCTGTTTATCTTCTATACGACAAACGGCTACACCTCATCCGGTGACAACAAAGGCGGTTACAACCAGGATGTCGGCGGCTGGATTCAGGTGTCGACCCGCGTCTACCCCGAAGCGTTGTCCACACCAGTAAGCGTGTTCGGTGGCACTCAGTATGTGATGAACCTCAAATGGCAACTGTCGCAAGGTAACTGGTGGCTGCGAGTCAACGGTGAATGGATGGGGTACTACCCAGCCAGCCTGTTCGCGACGACGGGCTTGCGGAACCAGGCTGAGAAGTGCGCCTGGTATGGCGAGGTCGTCGACTCCGGCGGCCATCCCGGAACCACCGCGACCGACATGGGTAACGGCCATTGGCCCTATGAGGGCTGGCAGCACTGCGCCTACATGAACAACTTGATGTACCAGTCGAGAGCGGACGGGCAGATGGCGCGGTACAACCCCCCGACCTCGTCGACTTACGGTTCGCATCCGAAGTGCTACAACATCGAGGGCCACTTCGACAACACCGGTAGTTGGGGTCCCTACTTCTGGTGGGGCGGCAGTGGCAAGAATAGCCAGTGCCCGTGACATCCGAACCGCCCGATGTGATCCCGTGCCCGTCGAATCCCGACTTCGAGTGCGTTCGACGGGAGTCGCAAACGCCAACCGGCGAAGTGGCGACACCGCCGGATCCAGGGTCTGCGGTGGCGAGCGAGCCAGCGCTGTGCCCGGAGGGCTATGTTCCCCGCCGGCGTCGGCGCGGGTACTCGTTGGAAGGCAAAATCGTACGTCCCGAAAGGTGACCCACACCGGGCGTTACCGGCGAATTGCAACCATCATTGAGCCGAAGCCGGAGTAACTACTCGCGTCCCGCCGACACGAAGCTCATGTCCGCGAACCGGTTGCCCGACACCGCCGCGCCCGCGGCGTCCAGCGTCTCGAGCTGCTCGGGTGTCAGCGTCACCGACAGTGAGCCCAGGTTCTCCTCGACACGGGCCGCGCGGCGGGTGCCGGGGATCGGCACCGACGCGACGCCGAGCGCGTCGGCGCGGTAGCGCAGCCACGCCAGCGCCACCTGCGCGGGCGTCGCACCCTGCTGCTCGGCCACCGACTTCACCACCTCCACCACGGCGAGGTTGGCGTCCAGCGCGCCCTCGCTGAACCGGGGCATGTTGCGCCGGAAGTCCGTCGGCGACGACAGATCAGCGGCCGATTGCACCGTCCCGGTCAGGAACCCGCGGCCCAGCGGCGAATACGGCACGAAGCCGACGCCGAGCTCGGCGGCCGCGGGCACCACGTTGCGTTCGACGTCGCGGCTCCAGATCGACCACTCGCTCTGCACCGCGGCAATCGGGTGCACGGCGACGGCGGCCTGCAGCTCGTCTGCTGTCACCTCCGAGAGCCCCAGGTGACGGACCTTGCCCGCGGCCACGAGTTCAGCCATGGCGCCGACGGTCTCCTCGATCGGCACGGTCACATCGCGGCGGTGCATGTAGTACAGGTCGACGACGTCGGTCTGTAGCCGCTGCAGGCTCTCGTCGATGGACTGGCGCACATAGGCGTCGTCGCCGCGGACAACGATCTGACCGGCGGCGCGGTCGGCGGGATTTCCCTGGATGCCGAATTTGGTGGCGAGGGTGACCTCGTCGCGGCGGTCGGCCAGCAGCTTGGCGATCAGCTTCTCGTTGTTGCCGTTGCCGTAGATGTTCGCGGTGTCGATGAACGTCACGCCAAGGT
>JAJKIB010000081.1 GCA_021154745.1 Mycobacterium sp. | reverse complement strand
CGAGCACGCGGGCGACCCCCTCTGCGCCGGGTATGTGGGGCAGGGGTGGTCGCGCCAGTACGCCGCTGACAACCAGTAGGTCGTGTTTGTTCAACGGCGAGAGCTCAACGCTCACCAGAACCTCATGCGGGCCCGGTGGCAGCGGCTCCTCGATGTCGACGAGGCGGAGCACCTGTGCGGGGTCGCCGAACCGTTCAATCTGGATGGCGCGCATATCAATTCCTCTCCATCGGAGGTTAGGCGGCTGTGTGACCCTGCCAAACGGATACGTTTTATTGGCTGGGCTGGTTAATTTGACAGCAGTTATCGCCGAATTTCGGCGTCGCTGCGCATCTGGATGGCCTTGACGCTGTGAACGAACGCCTTCCGTAATACGCCCTTGCCGATCGTTCCGAGTACGGTCGCCAGGACGCGTCCCTTGAAGTTCTTGCCCTCGCGGACAATGACAACCTCCACATTCGTGGTGCCGTCGGGACGCGGGCTGAGGGTGTAGACGTAGCCCGACGCGCCTCCCCATGTGTTCGAGTCGGTGGTCGTCAGCGTGACGTGGTTAGGGTCGGACCAGTCGTAGTGCAGGCGTTCCCAGATGCCGCCTGAGCCTTCGGTGACATCGGCGTCACGCGCGCCCTTGTGGTGCACCTCGAGGTCGCCATCGGCGCTATTCGGAAAGACCTCGGAACGGCCCGGTCCGAAGTCGGTGAGCCCGGCGATGAACTGCTGCGGGGTAGATACTGTCGACCGGTGGAAATGAATCGTGGACATCGTGTCCTCCTTGCTTGATGGAGTTGATCTCTCGTCCACGGGAAGCGCATCGCCGCCAATGCGAATTCCTCCTTGGACCGCGGAGGGCAAGCCCTATTGATCCTGGTATCGCGGGGGACAGCCTTAAGATCGGGCAATGTCGACGACGGGCAGCGCGCTGGGTGAGTTCCTGCGAGCACGCCGCGAACAAATCCGCCCCGATGTTGTCGGGTTGGGTTCCGGACCTCGCAGGCGCGTCCCGGGATTGCGCCGCGAGGAATTGGCGATGCTCGCCGGGATTAGCGTCGACTACTACCTGCGACTCGAGCAAGGCCGTGACCAGCACCCGTCCTCACAGGTGCTCGATGCGCTCGCCCGGGCGCTGCGACTGGATGTCAAAGCCACAGAACATCTTTATCGGCTTTCGGGCTTGCGGGCGGCGCGTAGCCCTCGACCTGTTGCAGAGACGGCGGCTGACGGTCTGGATCAGCTGATTGACCAGATCTCGCTTCCAGCGATCGTGGCCAACCGGTACCAGGATGTGTTGGCGGCCAATGCGATTGCCCGCGCGTTGTCACCAGGGTTTGCGCCCGGCGAGAACTTCTTGCGGTGGCGGCTGCTGGCACCGGCTGCTCGCGATTTCTTCGTCGATTGGGACGAGGCAACTGAGGTCGCGGTGAGTGGGTTACGGGAGTCCGTGGCCGGCGATCTGGGCGATCCCCGCTTACGTGCCTTGATCGACGAGCTCTCCGCAGCGAGCGACCGGTTCTGCGAACTCTGGGCACGCGCAGATGTTGGATACCGCACCGGCATCCTTCACATGCGACATCCCGTTGTGGGTGATCTCTATCTTCGCCGCACGAGGCTCCGCGTGCCCGACTCCAACGCCGACATGTTCATCTACCATCCCGAACCGGGCAGTGATTCGGCAAAAGCGCTCGCGGCACTCGCAGCTTCATGACCCGAAAACGGCGGGTCTCGCAAACTGTCCGCCCCTAGCGGGTGAGCACGGTCAAACAGGGCCGCCCTCTTCGCTTCCGCGCTCGCCTCGGATGTGTCGGACACATCCCCTTACGGTTCGAACACCAGCAGCGGTTTGCCCCCGTGTTCGGGAGCTTCGGCCAAATAGACGGCTTCGCTGAACTTTTCGACGGGGATCGGCTGGCCCTCCGGCACGCGCAGCGCGCCGCTGTCGGCGAGCTGAACTGTCCGGTCGATCGCTGCAGTCATGCGATCCTTCAGCGTCTCGGTGAACCAGCGGAACAGCCAGAACCCACGAACGGTCTTGGTTTCGTAGATCAGTGAACGCGCGAAGACGGGGATGGTGAGTTTGTCGGGATCGGTTTGGCGGTGCGTGGATAGCGCACCGTAGACGACCAGCTCACCGCCCGGGGCCAAAGCACGCGACACGTCCGCACCCACCTGACCGCTGACGCAGTCGATCGCCTTGGACACGCCGTCGTGTCCTGCGATGTCGGCCACCCGTTCGCGCAGGTCCTCATCCTCGGTGCAGATCACCGCGGTGCCACCCAGCGCAAGGATGTCCTCGACCGCGGCTCGCCGGCGGACCACGTTGAGAGTCTTGAAGCCGACGTGTGCTCCGAGTTGGATGACCGACTGGCCCACGATTGAACCAGCCGCGGTCTGCAGGAGCCATTCACCCGGTCGGACATCGAGTTGATCACCAGTCAAGATCACGGCGGTGAGCGGATTGCTGAGAAGCTGGGCGGCCGTGGAATTGCTCATGTTGGCGGGAACAGGCAAGACCCGTTCGGAATCGGCAATGACGTACTCCTGCCACGTGCCCGTGACGCCGATCGTGACGACGCGTTGCCCGACGGTCAAGCCGTCTGTGCCGCTACCGAGTTTGTCGATCACACCGACAGATTCGATTCCGGGCACGGTGGGAAACTCCGGGGTGAATCCGTATCGGCCGCGGATGGTATGCAGATCGCTGGCTTCGACTGGTGCAGCTGCCACCCGGATCCGGACCTGGCCGGGACCGGGCTCCGGAATCGGGCGAGACTGCAGCTGCAGAACCTCGGATGGTTCACCGACCGTGCCGGCCACAACAGACCGCATCGTTGTCATCTTCCTGGCTCTCCTTCAGTCGGATCCAGATCCCACACGGTTCATGTGCATAGCGGCGCCCGCCTTTGGCGGCGAAGATCAGATCGGCATGGCCGATTACAGCCGTACCCGCACTATTGCCTCCCATGGAACCCGATTCGCAATGGTCGAATCGGAATGTCGAGATGCGCAGGAAGCCGGACGATGCTTGTTCATTGGGAGGAGTCTCGATTCGACCTGAAGTGATCCGTACTCGCGGAGTAGACGCCTAGAGATCGAAGTTTCTGCAACGCTCTGGCTGACTCACTGCCGGGTTCGGCGTGATACAGCAGCAGCAGTTGCCCGCCCGAGTGAGGGACGACGAGCCGGGTCCGATGCAGAAAAAAATCACCCACCTCCGGATGACGCGTGTGGACGATGCCTGCTGAGTGGCCGACGTCCCCCCGCGCCCATAGCTCACGAAAGCGTTCACTGCCGGCTGAGAGCTCGTCCAGTAGGGCACGCACCCGAGGATCGTCTAAATCCCCTGCGGCTTCGCGAAACTCGCACACCGCGATATCGGTTAGCTCGTCCCAGTTGACGAACCGCTCCCGGGCGGCGGGGTCGAGGAAGACCGAGCACATGCGGTTGCGTCCGGGTGTGGCTCCCGGCGTTAACGCGCGGGCGTATCCATTGGCGGCCAGCACATCCAAGTATCTGTTGCACACCATCGCCGGAAAGGGAACCTGATCGATCAGTTGGCGCAGGCGTTGCGTGACTGTCTGCACGGTGGACTGAGGGGGGCGGCCGCCGGTCGAGCTCGCCAGCTGCTGCAGGTATTCGGTCGCTTTGCGGTCGAGCCGCAGCGCCTGGGCGAGGGCCTCCACGACCTGTCCGGACGGATGGGTGTCACGGCCCTGTTCGAGGCGCAGGTAGTAGGCCGAGCTAATGCCGGCCAGCGTCGCCACCTCCTCGCGACGCAACCCCGCGACGCGGCGTCGCGCGCCAGGCACTAGCCCGACGTCGCCGGGACGAAGCTGCTCGCGCCGCGCTCGCAGGTAGTCACCCAACGCGTTGGCCGTCGTCGCCACCACCCGATCGTAAGACTGTCCCTGCCAATACCACGATCACTTCGGTCAGGCTGCCGTCCGTACGGAGGAATTCGAAGACGTGAAAGTGCGCTCCTGCCGATCGTAGACGCCGGGCGGATAGCTAACGCAGCTAACCAATCAGCATACACAACCAGTGAAATCCCTTGTCGAAGGGAAACTTTCGGCAACACATCAAAGGAGATGTACATGCAGAAGTTGTCAGCGGCCTTGCTGGATCTTGCCAGTCGGGTCAAGCGGGTCGAAGACTCGGCCGCAGCGGTGGAGGCGAAGAACCGTGCCGAATTACAAGCGCGCCGCGAGGAGCTCGAGGCAGCGATCGACGAATCGCACATCGAGCTCGCGGCCGCCGCGACCCAGGCCAAGGAATCCGCCAACGGTAAGTGGTCGAAGGTCAAGAACTCGATTGAGGGACGGGTCGATGAGATGCGTTCCGATTTCGCGAAGTGGCAGGTCGAGGTCAAGGAAGATCGCGCCGAGCGGGCGGCCGAGGACGCGGAATACGACGCGGTCGTCGCGGTGAACCTCGCGGCTTATTGCCTCGACGCCGCGGAGTGGGCAGTGGTTCAGGCAGAGCTCGCCCGTGGCGAGGCCGACCAACTAGCGGAACGGAGGTAGGGAAATGACCACTATCGAAACCCCGTCCGTTGTCCGCAACCTATGGAAATCGGTGCTCGCGCTGGGCGTGCTGACCCTCGTCTTTGGCGTCGCGGTGCTGATCTGGCCCGGCGACTCGATCGTCGTCGCGTCCGTGGTCTTCGGTGTCTACCTGCTGGTGTCAGGGGTCGCTCAGGCCGTCGCTGCGTTCACTGTCGGTATGTCTCTGGGCAGTCGCGTTTTGTTTTTCATCAGCGGCGCGCTGTCGGTCGTGTTGGGATACTTCGCCTTTCGCGACTTCCACAACGGCGCCGCCGTGTTGCTGTTGGCAACGTGGATCGGCGTTGGGTTCATATTCCAAGGTGTCACGGCGACGGTGTTGGCGATTGATGTTCCAGAATTGCCTGCTCGCGGCTGGTACATCTTTGTCGGGATCCTGACTGTGATCGCCGGCGCGGTGACGATCGTTTGGCCGATCAGCTCCATCGTGGTGCTCGCGATCTTCGCCGGGTCATGGCTCGTCGTCGTGGGGATCACAGAAGTTACGTCGGCGCTGAGCGCGCGTCGTTCAGTCAAGAACGGGAAGCGCCGTATCGAGGAGTCGTTGGCGCCCAGCGCCGCTAGCTGATTCACGTCGGTGTGCTGAGGCGCGATGGCGCGTCTCAGCACATCGAGCCCAGTGTCGCAGCGGGATGACCTCGAAAAGATCGACATCACCAGAGCAGTGACCCGTTCTGCGGTCCATTACCACAAAGGAGAAGCATCATTATGACCAGCACGGCATTAGACACGCCCAAGGTTTCTAAAGGCTTCGACATCAACGCGGAGTTCCGCTCCGTGATGCATGAGCTCGGATTGTCGGCCGAAGACACCGGCGGCGAAATCACCTTCGTCGGCGAAGACCCGATCGTCCCGAGCGTGCATCGCCTCGGGGCGTGCATCGGCATCCCGATCATGGCTGGGGCGGCGGGGATAGCCGATATCTGGCGCCAGCGCACTGGCCGCGGTCAGGACCTGACCCTTGACCTGCGCAAGGCCATCCACGGCATCAACCCGGGGTACAAGTTCATGCCCACGGTCAACGGCTACTCCTATCAGCTGCCGTATTGGGTCGGTGGCCCCCCAATGGGGTTCGACCTGTACCGGACCAAGGACGGTCGGTTGTTCCTGCCGACGGGGGCCTACCCGCGCATGCTGGAGGCCATGTGCACGTTCCTGGGGTGCTCGCCGGACAAGGACGGCATCGCCAAGGCCGTGTCCCAGTGGGACAGTGAGGAACTCGACAAGGCGGCCGCCGAAGCGGGCGTCGTCTACGCCATCGTCCGCACGCCCGAAGAGTGGGCAGTCCACCCTCAGGGCAAGTATCTGGCCGACAAGCCGTTGGTGGAAATCATCAAGATCGGCGACAGTGACCCCGAGCCGTTCACACCTGCGGCGCGTCCGCTGTCGGGGCTGCGGGTGCTGGCCGCCACCCACGTGATCGCCGGTAACGTCATGGCGCGCACGCTGGCCGAGCACGGTGCCGAGGTGCTGCAGCTGGCCCACCCCGAGGAGTTCGAGAACGAGGGCCTTATGCAGGACCCCTGCGCCGGGTTCACCTCCTCGGCGTGGCTGGACCTCGCTCAGCCCGAAGGACTCCGACGGGCCTACGAACTGGCCGCCGGCGCCGACGTGTTCGTCGAGAACTATCGCGAGCACAAGATTGCGGACCTGGGGATGTCGCCCGAGGAACTGGCCGCGCGCCGCCCCGGCGTCATCTACGCCTCCGGCAAGGCATTTAGCCACGACGGGCCGTGGGCCAACCGCGGCGGAATGGACATGGAAGCACTGTGCGTCACAGGGTTCACCACCGAAGAAGGCACCCCGGAACAGCCGAAGTTCCCGCCGACCAAGGTGATGAACGACTACATCGCCGGCTACATCGGCGCCGCGGGCATCCAGGCCGCGCTGATCCGCCGGGCCAAGGAGGGCGGCAGCTACCATGTGCGGGTCAACCTGGCCCGCTGCGCCATGTGGTTCATGTCCCTGGGCACCTTCGACAAAGATGTCCCGGTGCCCACCGGCGAGCAGCACCAACTCCTGGCGCCAGACACCATCACCGCTCAAACCCCCTACGGCGAACTGGTCCGACTGGCCCCACCGGTGCAGTTCTCCGAAACCAAGCCCTACTGGCGAGACCCAGTGTTGGTGGTGCGCGGGTCAAGCAAGCCTGCATGGACAACCAGCTGAGGCTTCGGGGATCCGCGGGCTAGATGGCGGACGGCCGGGTTGGCTCAGCCAACCCGGCCACGCGGCATTGAGCGGAACGATGATTACGAAATCCCTTCCAGGGGAGGGCATACGACGCGTCCTCGTGCCGATGAGCACTTCACCGCACTCGTCGCCGCCCAGGGTGTCGCTCCGTCGGCGCGAACGGCGTTACTACGAACAGCATTACTAAACGCAAAGAAGTCCACTACGCGGGGCGCTCTTACCATGCCTTGTTCAATGCTGCTAGCACTCGGAGTTCTCTGACATTCCCGCTAAATCCGTATTTGCCATTCCAAATAGCCTACAGCTCATAGCAATTCGTCACACCGAACCCTGTTTAGCTATGGCACATTTGCACAAAGGTGTGCGAGATTGGCGCTAGCGCACGTTGGGTGTGCTGTCTGCAGGCGCTGTGCGCCAGGCGATCTCGATGAGTGGCGGTGAGCGATGTGTTGACGATTGCGAAGCTCTCACGCTGGTCGATCAACTACTACAATGACACCGCCAATGCCGTCGGCAAGGCCGCCAAAGACGCCCGAGAAGCCGGCGGCGGGTTGGGGGAGTACTACACCGAACACGACGCCCGCACCCCGGTGTGGTTGTGCGCCGGCGACACTTACCGGTTGTGTACGCGGGTGTATCCGGCATGGGCGGCAAGGTATTCCATGGCCTCACTGATCGCGGTGGCGTGCGCGTTCTGGATCGCTTTGTCGGCCACATCGTCAGCCTTAAGAGAGCGGATCAGCGAGACACTCTTGGGGCGCAGAACGTCAGATCGAAGCCGTGCACGCCGCGGGTTCCAAGCGCGCGACCACACTCTCCGTTCGGTGCCACACCACCGTCGAGCCAGCGCGCCACCACCCCGGTATCGGCTTCCCCACCGGCACGCTGGATATCCGTTAAACCAACGAGTGTGGCGGCGGTGTTAATCGGGGAGAAGGATCTGGTGAAGCTACCCGGCTTGGTGGCGATCGCCTACCAGCACGAGACGTCGCGGGCTGGGGATCCGCATCTGCACACCCATGTGATCGTGCCCAACCGCCAGGCCCGCTACGACGGCCAACTCGTGTCGATTGATGGCACGTCGCTCTATCACGAAGCCAAAGCGGCCGGGGTCATCTACCAAGCCACCTTGCGCCGCGAACTACACCGCGCTCTCGGCGTGGAATGGAACGCGCCAGAGGCCGCCACCGGGATGGCGGAGGTCGCCGGCATCACCGCCGACACCATCACCGCGTGGTCGCAACGCTCCACCCAACTCCACCGATGGGCGGCCGGAAACCTGGCCGTGGCGGACGCCCGCCACCTGGCGTCAGAACAGCTCGCCGCCGCCCAAGGCGACCCGACCGGCCAAACCCGAACAGCTCCCGTGGGCCGTGTTAGCGCCGCAGTGGCGCGGCGATGACCGCGGCTTGGCGATCGATGGCGCCGCGTGGCGCCAGGCCCCCCAGGCCCGCGCAGAAGCCGCGTTGACACCGTTGAATCGGGAATGGTTGGTGACCGCCGCGCAGCGCATCGAGAAGGCCGCATTCACCCGCGCCGACCTCATCGAAGTCGTCGGCGCACAGCTGCCCGTCGATACCGAACATAGCCCCCGCGCCCTTGTGGAGTCCGCTGTCGATCATGTCGGTGTGCGGCTCACCGCGTCCCGTCAACCGCATCAGCGGGAGGGCCACGAACGCTTCACCTTGGACGCCATCGACCCCGAACACAACCGCATCGCCGCCCGCCGCTTCGACGACGACGCCCGCGCCGCCTTCACCGGCGATTACCTGTCGGAGCACATCACCCACGGCTACGCCGTCACCGTGCACTCCGCCCAGGGCGTCACCGCCGACACCACCCAGGCCGTCCTCGGCGAAAACACCACCCGCGCAATGGCATACGTGGCCATGACGCGCGGGCGCGAATCCAACACGGTCTACCTCTATCGGCGCACGGCGGGCGATGCTGACCACGAGCACACCGAGCGCTAAGACTTCCACGCGGCGCATCGCGGTGACCGCCGCGCCGCCGCTCAAATCTTGCGCGACATCGTCGCTCACGACGAACGGGCCCGCACCGCTCCTCCTGATCGGTCGTGGATCGAGTTCGATGTCGGGCTGAGGAACCAAGATCCGGCGGCCATCGAACGCAAGGTAATTGAGCACGGGGACTAGGTCAATACACGCCGCATGACCAGCTCGGGCATCGAAATCTACGCCGAGTTCATTGAGCCAGAGTTAAAGGTCGAGAATGACCGCCGGGAGTCGGTGCACTCGCGTGGCGCCACATTAGTCACGAGCTCGGCAGGTCTGGTTACCTTGGCGCTCGGTGTATTCGGTCTACTGGTTGGCAAAAACCACAATTTCCCAGACCTTGCCAAGCCATTTTTCGTCGCCGCTGTGGTCTCCCTACTCCTCAGTGGCGGGTGTGCTGTCGCCGCTTTGTTTCCGCTTGACCAGCACTTCGTCCCAAGACGCTTAACAAGATGCTTGACGACCGCTACGCCGATTCGGAAGGGGTTGCGCGCGATGCCGTTGCTTACATCAACGCAGTGGGCCTTGTATCGCTTAGGCGCGGGACGACGATCAAGGCGCTGTTGCTGTTCGCATCGGGGATCGGTCAGATTCTGGCCATGCTCGCTATCGGCGTATGCGTGTGGCTGGTCGTGCTAGTAGGGTGATCAAGTCTGCGGTGAGATCGTCTGAGCGACAGCGATAATCCCTGCCTGACGACAATTTTTGCTTGCATGCTGCGCACCTAGCCTGTCGGCATGTGGAACTCGCAGAGCGTGGGCGGTGATCTGTCCCCGCGCTCGGCGGCGAGCTGGAAGGCCAGGTTGCTCGCGCTGGTACGCGATGCGCCCGACTACGATTCGCGGGTAGGGGAAGCCCGTGCACGGTTGAGCTATTGGCGGATCCGCCGTGCCACCGAGCAGGAGGTCGACGCCCAAATCCGTTGCTCGCCCGTCCGAGCCGGCCGCCGCAACTTCAACAGCCCCCAATTAGGTCGTCGCTGCGCGTTCTGGGCAGAAGTACAGCTGAGCACCGGCGACGATGTAGTTCGACAAGTTCTCGTTCTTGGTCGCCAGGTCCAACTTCTGTACGACCGTGGTCAAATCGATGCCACGGTTGTACTGCGTGCATACGTCTCGGGCGAGCGCGGTGATGGTGGCGCAGTCGCCGGTGAACCCCACGCCGGCCATGCTTCGGCAGAAGTCGCTTTCGGGCGTCGCGGCGGCGCAGGGCGCACCGAGGAGTGCGCCGACTATTGCTGCTGACAGCAACGTGATTCTTGCAATCATGGCCATATTGAGTCCGTCCTATCGCCGAGTACCCACCTGCGACCAGCGGCACGCAGGAGGCAGTGCGCTTTGAGATACGGGCGTTACCGGCGCGCGACCGTCAGAGGGTGACCGCCGGTCTGGTGGCAGTGGCCAGCGTGCGGTAGCGAATGCGACCGGCGTCGCCGAATCGCGCGGTTGGCAGCCGCGGTCGGCCTGCCCCAGGCACATTTCTATAGGGCCAAAATAGGGCCAAACTTTCGGACCAGGTGCTCTGACGGGTCCAATTCGAGCGGATAGCAGCGCGTTGACCAGCGCAAACGACATCTTGTCAATGACTAAACCGCCTCACACGCGGAAGGTCACTGGTTCGATCCCAGTCGGGACCACTCCACTCTTGTGCGACTAAACCGCCTAGTCATTTGCGATCCTTCTCGACACCTAACGTTCTCCGGCATGGTCGACGTCGCGGGCGCAACGCCAAATAACCCGCCCGAGTGCGCAAGTCCGTAAAGCTGGGGTCTTTGTACTCTGCACCGGGATAGGCCCACGCCGACACCGTGGAGGAGACCACAATTTCCTCCAAAGGTGACACCGATGAGCGCACATTTTCCCGACCTCGAGACCCTGCAGTCAGCGCTGTCGCTGGTCGTTCGGGCATCGTCTGTGCACAACTCACAGCCATGGCGGTGGCGAGTTGGCGAGCACAGCCTGCATCTGTACGCCAACCCGGATCTGCACCTGCCCCACACCGACCCCGACACTCGCGACCTGATGCTCAGCTGCGGTGCGGCGCTGAATCATTGTGTGGTCGCATTGGCGGCGCTCGGATGGCAGTCGAAAATCCATCGGCTAGCGAACCCCGCCGAACCGCATCATCTGGCCGCGACCGAACTCCATCGGTACCCGGCCAACGAGGTCGACATCACCCTGGCGGCAGCGATCCCGCGGCGCCGTACCGACAGGCGGCACTACAGCTCCTGGCCCGTACCCCAGGGCGACATCGCTGTGATGGGTGCCAGGGCGGCGCGGTGCGCGCGGCCGGAGCGCAGCCATTCGACAATGAACAACTCGACATGATGGCTGCGTTAGCCGATCAGGCCGCACTAGCTTGGCAATTGGCCAGCACGCAACGCCAAATGCGTGAGCTCAGCATCCTGACCGACCGCGATCGCATCGCTCGCGACCTGCATGATCACGTGATACAGCGCCTGTTCGCCGTGGGGCTCGCACTTCAGGGAACGATTCCAAGGGCACGTGCGCCCGAAGTGCAGCAACGGCTTATCGACTGCGTCGACGATCTGCAGGAGGTCATTCAGGAGATTCGGACGGCGATCTTCGATCTGCATGGGTCGTCGTCTGGAGTAACGCGGCTTCGGCAGCGCTTGGACGAAGCCATGGCGCAGTTCGCGACGTCGGATCTGCGCACCACGGTGCAGTACACAGGTCCGTTGTCAGTGGTTGATGCGGCGCTGGCCGACCATGCCGAAGCTGTCCTTCGCGAGGCAGTCAGCAACGCGGTCCGCCACGCCGACGCCACGACTCTCATCGTCCACGTCACTGTGGGCGACGATTTGTGCATCGATGTCGTTGACGACGGTAAGGGGATCCCCGCCGATGTCACCGGCAGCGGCCTGACCAATTTGCGTCGGCGCGCGAGGACGCCGGTGGCCATTTGTCGATCGAGCGGTTGCCGACCGGCGGAACACAGTTGAAGTGGTGCGCGCCGCTGCCGTGAGGACTTAACGGCGTCGCCTCCACACCACGATTCCGACAGTGAGTGCGCCGATCACGAGCACCGCTATCAGCGGCACCTTGACTTTCGGATCTTCTGTCGCGACATGCCGTACCGTCTCGGCCTTTTCGACCACCCGCTCCTTGGTCTCCGCGGCCTTCTGCTTGGTGCGTTCCTTGACATCCAGCTTGGCCGACAGCGCTCCGACGGTGTCGCCCAATTCTTTTCGGGTGCGTTCGATGTCGGCCTGAATATCGCCGACGCCTGCATCGGGGCCGGGCTCCGGTGGCATTGGATCAGGACCTGCCATGGCGCGCATCCTTCAACTCTTGAATGTCTGCTTTCACGGTTTCGACGGTTCTCGGCGCTGCCGGGGTGACCTCTTGTGCCTGGCTTCGACCGACCAGCGCGGCGACGCCCGCTGCGATGAAAAGCACGGCGCCGACGATCAGCGCAGCGGCCCACACCGACAACACCAGTGACAGGGCGGCCACCGCAGCGGCGATGACGGCCGCCGCGCCAAAGAACGCCAGCAGGCCCGCGACACTGAACAGGCCGGCGCCGATGCCGGCGTGTTTGGCCGACTCCTGGAACTCTTTCTCCGCTAGCCGCATCTCATCGCGGATCAGCCGTGACACCTGCGACGACAGCTGGCCCATCAACTCTCGGGTCGACGGATCCGCGGCCTGCTTGGACTCCACATTCATCACATACCAACCCCTGTCTTCTTGCGTGATCTCCCACATCAGTGATGCCCCAGGCGGCTGAGCCGAAACACAGTGACGGGTGTGCTTCGCGGTTGCAACGGTTGGGTAACTCCAGACTTGTCGCGTCGGCAAATCCTTGCAGGGCGGGTTCACGGTTCATGATCGATGCACCTCCAGCGGTTTTTCGGGCGCCTCAAGCCTGCCCCGCGTCAGCTCCTGCCGAACGTCACTATTTGGAAACGGTGCGGTGCGGCGTGGCGCGTGGTTCGGCGTTAGCTGCTGATATTGACGCGGTCGTTTAACCACGACTTCTGTAAGGCATGCGGCTCTGCTGCACCACTTGAATGCGGAATGTGTGAGCGTTAATGAAGGGGTTCGACGTCGATGACGATCTTTGATCGATTCAACATCACTGTAATTGCTGTTGGCGCTGGATTATGCAGCGTCGCTATGGCGTTGAGCCCGGAGGTTGCGGCCGCCCCGCGGATAACCGGCGGCGACTACGCATGCGTCCAGATCTCGTCGGGCGACGGCGTTGGTGCGGCTCCGGCAGCGGCCATGTGCAGTCCGGCCAGCGCTCCACTCTCTGACATGGCTGGTATTCCGATGGCTTTGCCCGGGCCGGTGCCAGTGGCTGCGCCGGTGCCCGTTGGTGCGCCGGTGGGCGCGCCGGTTCCCGTGGGTGCCCCAGTTCCGTTGGGTGCGCCGGTGCCGGTGGGTGCGCCGTTGGGCGCGCCGGTGCCCGTCGGTGCTCCGGTGGGTGCGCCGCTGCCAGTGGGTGCGCCGATTCCTGTTGGCGCTCCGCTCACGAACATGTCCGGCGTCGGCAAGGAGCAGCCGAGTAGTCAGCCGCCAGCTGGAGCGCCTGTCGATGGTCAGCCAATTATTCCTGGTCCTGCTGGTTGACGGCGCGCGCTGACGCGGAGCTTGATCCGGGCCCATCCGGCGGCGGGTAGTCAGGCGTCGCCGACGCCAAACCCGTGAATCGGCAGTGGAACTCAGCCAGTCGAAGGAATCGAAAGCCATGCGTGGGGTTGTTCTGTGTGTTCTTGCAGCGATCGGGATCAATGCGATTGTGGCTGCAGGGCCGGCCGGCGCCAGCATGGCGGCGGCGAACCGGTCGTATATGCCTCCCGCGGCGGCAAGCCCGTTGTACAAGCCCGCCATCACTTCGGTACTACCAACGCGTGGCGAGGTCGTGGGGGTGGCGCATCCGATAGTGGTGACGTTCAGCGTTCCCGTCGCCGACAAACGCGCTGCCGAGCGCGCCATCGACATCAAATCGGCGCCCACGATGACGGGCAAGTTCGAATGGCTCGACAACCACGTCGTGCAATGGGTGCCCGACCGATTCTGGCCTGCGCACAGCACGGTGGCCCTTTCGGTGGGCGGCTTGTCAATGGAGTTCGCGACCGGTCCTGCCGTTGTCGGTGTTGCCAGCCTCTCTGATCACACGTTCACGGTCAGCATCGACGGCGTGGACGCGGGACCGCCGTCTGCACTGCCGGCGCCGCACCACCGACCGCACTGGGGAGAGCCCGGGGTGTTCCCGGCTTCGATGGGTAGACCGGATTATCCGACGCCCGTCGGCACCTACACCGTATTGGCCAAAGAACGCGACGTGGTCATGGATTCGAGCAGCGTGGGCATCCCTGTCGATGCTCCCGACGGTTACCTGCTAGACGTGGATTACGCCGTCCGTTTCACTAGCCGCGGCCTCTTCGTGCATTCAGCTCCGTGGGCGATCAATTCACTCGGGTACGCGAACGTCAGCCACGGCTGCATCAGCCTCAGCCCCGAGGACGCAGAAT
>JAJKIB010000080.1 GCA_021154745.1 Mycobacterium sp. | reverse complement strand
TGGCCGACATCACCACCCGCACCGGCACCAAGTACAACGTGACCTGGCAGGACTACGACACCGG
This sequence comes from Mycobacterium sp., assembly GCA_021154745.1. Classification (GTDB taxonomy): domain Bacteria; phylum Actinomycetota; class Actinomycetes; order Mycobacteriales; family Mycobacteriaceae; genus Mycobacterium. The sequence continues at coordinate 5,701 of JAJKIB010000080.1, read as the reverse complement.
CGCGCCGATCACCGCGCAGATGGTCGCAGAGAAGATCGACATCGGTTCGATGGGCGACTACCCGATGCTGATCAACGGTTCGAAGACCCAGGCCAACGAACGCGCCCGCACCGAGATCGTTTCGGTGACCGGCTACAACCCGAAGGGTGCGCTGAACATGGTTGTGGTGGCGCCGAATTCGCCGGCACAGAAACTGACCGACCTGGCCGGCCAGAAGGTGTCGGCCAGCGTCGGCTCGGCCGGCCACGGCACCCTCGTGCGGGCGCTGTCCAATGCGGGGATCGACCCGAAGACGGGCGTGGAGGTGCTCAACCAACAGCCGCAAGTGGGTGCGTCGGCATTGGAATCCGGTCAGGTGCAAGGGCTTTCCCAATTCGTGGCGTGGCCGGGGCTGCTGGTGTTCCAGGGTAAGGCCAAGCTGCTCTACGACGGCGCCGAGCTGAACTATCCCACTCTGCACGGCGTTGTCGTCCGACGGGCGTACGCGGCCGAGCATCCGGAAGTGCTCGACGCCTTCCTGCAGGCCCAGCTCGACGCCACGGACTTCCTCAACACCAAGCCTCTCGAAGCGGCGCGAATCGTCGCCGAATCGGCCGGACTTGCACAGCAGGTCGTCTATCTCTACAACGGTCCCGGCGGCACATCCTTCGATCCGACACTCAAACCGTCACTGGTCGAGGCGCTGAAAGGTGATGTGCCATACCTGAAGTCGATCGGTGACTTCGCCGACCTCGACGTAGCCGGTTTCGTCCAGGATGCACCTCTACGGGCCGCGTTCGCGGCTCGAAACCAGGACTACGGCAAGGCCGTCGCTGCCACAGCCAACCCGTCCGCCCTTGGCGGGACCGACCCGGTGTGCAACACGGCTGTCAACGACACCGCGCGGGCCAGCGAACTGTGGCTCGAGGGCTCCGACAGCACGCAGCCCGCGGCCACCCCAAGCTGCCTGCTCAAGGCCGTTCGCGACGCCACCGCCAAGGGAGCGAAAGTCCGCGCCGCCTACGTGCCCGATGCCGAACTGGGCACCCGATGGTTCGCCGACAAGGCGGCCTGGGTGCGTGACGGGCAGAACTACCTGCCGTTCGGCACACCCGCGGGCGCCCAGCGATACGTCACAGCCCATCCCGGGAGCGCATCTGTCGACTACCAGCAGGCGTTGGCGGGTGCGGTATGACGGCCGCGGACGCGAGGAGCATCGTTAGCACCGCGGACGCCGTTGTCACAGGCGTTCTCGAGTCGCCGGTGACGGCGCAACCGGCGGTGCGACGTCCGCGGACGGTCCCGCAGTGGCGCCGACGGCTGGTCCGGGTGACGTCGGTGATCGCCGCGATTGGGCTCTGGCAGCTGCTGACGGCCAATCATGTCCGCGCGTGGCTGCGTTTCGACACGCTGCCCACCGTCACCGAGATCACGTCGGCCCTTTTGAATCGCCTTGGCACTCAGGAGTACTGGCTTGACCTCGGGCAGTCGCTGATCCGGATCCTGACCGGCTTCGGACTCGCCGCGGTGGTGGGTGTGGTCACCGGCATCATGCTGGGCCGGTCGGCGGTGTTCTCGGACGTGTTCGGTCCACTGACCGAATTGGCAAGGCCCATCCCGGCGATCGCCATGGTTCCAGTGGCGATCCTGCTGTTCCCGACAGACGAGGCAGGCATCGTCTTCATCACCTTCCTGGCGGCGTACTTCCCGGTCATGGTCAGCACCCGTCACGCCGTGCGCGCCTTGCCGACGATATGGGAGGAATCGGTTCGCACGTTCGGCGGCAACAGCTGGGATGTATTGCGCCGCGTGGTGTTACCGGGCATCCTGCCCGGCCTGTTCCGAGGGCTTTCGGTTGGCATGGGGGTGGCGTGGATCTGCGTGGTCTCCGCCGAGATGATCTCGGGCCGGCTCGGCGTCGGCTACCGCACCTGGCAGGCGTACACGGTGCTGAACTACTCCGACGTGTTCGTCGGCATCATCACGATCGGCGTGCTCGGCTTCGCAACCGCCGCGGCCATTGAACTGATCGGCAGGCGGGCCACCCGCTGGCTGCCCCGCGGTGAGGAGACCGTGCGATGACGACGGCGGTGGCGGTCGGCATGCGCCTGGAACTCGATGACGTGCGGCTGTCCTACACCGGAGCACCGGTTGTCGACGGCCTGAACCTCTCGGTGCAGCCGGGCGAGATCCTGGTGCTTACCGGCCCGTCCGGGGGTGGCAAATCAACCGTGCTGCGCGCGCTGGCCGGCCTGCTGCGGCCAGACTCCGGTCGGGTGCTGGCCGACGGGCGCGAGGTCACCACGACGTCGCGCGACCGCGGGATGGTGTTCCAGGACAGCGCGTTGTTGCCCTGGCGCTCCGTGCGATCCAACATCGAACTGGCGCTGCAGCTGAGAGGTGAACCACGTGCTGGCCGACGTCAGCGGGCCGAGCACTGGATCGACGAAGTCGGGCTTACTGGCTTCGCCGACTATCTGCCCAAGAGCTTGTCGGGGGGCATGCGTCAGCGTGTGCAGCTCGCTCGCGGCCTGGCCGGCGCACCCCGGGCGGTGATGATGGACGAGCCGTTCGCCGCGCTCGACACCCAGACCCGCGCCGCCATGCAACGCTTGCTTATCGACACCTGGCGCGCGCACCCGACAACGATCGTGTTCGTCACCCACGACGTCGACGAAGCACTGATCCTCGGCGACCGCGTCGCGGTGCTCGGCCGTGTCGGCCAACCCCTGCGGGCCGTCATCGACGTGCCGGAGCCACGCACGGACCAGCTCGGGCGTCAAGCACTGCGGGCAGAAATCATTGCTGCTCTGGATCATTCATGATGCAGATACCTGAACTGACCGATACCCACCGGCTCGACTGCGATGTGCTGGTCATCGGCGGCGGCACGGCGGGCACGATGGCTGCGCTGACCGCCGCCGAGCACGGCGCCCGGGTGCTGCTGCTGGAGAAGGCCCATGTGCGCCACTCGGGCGCGCTGGCGATGGGCATGGATGGGGTGAACAACGCGGTCATTCCCGGCAAGGCGAGCCCGGAGGACTACGTCGCCGAGATCACCCGCGCCAACGACGGAATCGTCAACCAGCGCACCATCTACCAGACCGCGACGCGGGGCTTCGCGATGGTGCAGCGGCTCGAGCGCTACGGCGTCAAGTTCGAGAAGGACGAACACGGCGAATACGCGGTGCGTCGGGTGCATCGGTCCGGTTCCTACGTGCTGCCGATGCCCGAGGGCAAGGACGTCAAGAAGGCGCTGTACCGGGTGCTGCGACAGCGTTCGATGCGGGAGAAGATCACGATCGAGAACCGGCTGATGCCGGTACGAGTGTTGACTGCTGGCGACCGCGCTGTCGGCGCGGCCGCACTCAACTCCCGCACAGGCGAATTCGTCGCCGTCGCGGCGAAGGCGGTGATCCTTGCCACCGGTGCCTGCGGAAGGCTGGGGCTGCCCGCATCGGGATACCTCTACGGCACCTACGAAAACCCCACCAATGCCGGCGACGGTTATTCGATGGCATATCACGCCGGTGCTGAACTGTCCGGTATCGAGTGCTTTCAAGTCAATCCGTTGATCAAGGACTACAACGGGCCGGCGTGCGCGTATGTGGCTAATCCGTTCGGCGGTTATCAGGTCAATGCGCTGGGGGAGCGGTTCGTCGACTCAGACTATTGGTCCGGCCAGATGATGGCCGAGGTCAAACGGGAGATCGAATCGGCCCGCGGGCCGATCTATCTGAAGGTTACCCACCTGCCCGACGAGACGCTGACGGCACTCGAAAACATCCTGCACACCACCGAACGGCCGACAAGGGGCACATTCCACGCCAACCGTGGCCACGACTACCGCACCCACGACGTCGAGATGCACATTTCCGAGATCGGCCTATGCAGTGGACATTCCGCATCCGGCGTGTGGGTCGACGAACACGCCCGCACCACGGTGCCGGGTCTGTACGCGGCGGGTGACCTGGCCTGTGTACCGCACAACTACATGATCGGCGCGTTCGTCTACGGCGACCTCGCCGGCGAGCATGCCGCGTCGACGATCGCGGATATCACAGCGCCGCAGGCCCTCCCGGAGGACCAGCTCAAGGAGGCGCACGAGCTCATCTACCGACCGTTGCGTCAGCCCGACGGCCCGCCGCAACCACAGGTGGAATACAAGCTGCGCCGTTTCGTCAACGACTATGTGGCGCCGCCCAAGACGGCGACCAAGTTGTCGATCGCCGTCCAGAGCTTCGAGCGAATGCACGCCGAGATCGCCGACATGGGCGCGACGACGCCCCATGAGCTGATGCGAGCTGTCGAGGTGTCATTCATTCGCGACTGCGCCGAGATGGCCGCCCGCTCATCACTTACCCGCACCGAGTCACGATGGGGCCTCTACCATGACCGCGCCGACATGCCCGACCGTGACGACGAACAGTGGCGTTACCACCTCAACCTCCGCAAGGATCCCGACGGATCGATGGAGTTCCTGAAACGGCCTGTCGCAGCGTATTTCGTTCCGGTGCCCGACCTCGATCACCTACCCTCCGATGGCCCGGTGGTGCACGTCGAACATCAGACGCCGGTTGTCGGCCGCGCACCCGTGACCGCCGCATCGCGCGTGCGTCCCGCCGGCGCCACCCTGCCGCCGTCGCCGCGCATCGTCGAAGTGCTGACGCTGGAATCGCCCACGGTCGCAGACCTCGCCGACTTCCTAGTCGATACTGACCCCGGGGTGCGTCGTACCGCGGTATCCACACTCGTCGAGCATCTGCCTGACGGTTATGCCGGTGCGCTGCTGGACGCGTTGGGCGACGACGACGCCGCGGTACGTCGGGTTGCCGCCGACGGTGTGCGCGAACTCGTCGAGGTGGTACCTGCACCCGAATATGTTGGCGATCAGCTGAATTCGGATGACCCGGTTGTCCGAGCAGTGTCGGTATATCTACTCAGCGCACGCCGTGTAGGCGAGCAGGGGCAGTATCGGCGTGCCCTGACGGACACCGATCACCGGGTGCGCATCGAGGCAGTGCGGGCACTCGTGTCCGTCGACGACTCCGACGGAGTCGCCGCGGCAGCCGACGATGACTATCGCGAGGTCAGAATCGCGGTGGCCAACGGGCTTTCGACTCTGCGCACGGGAGCGAACGCGGTGCGCCGGCTTATTCGCGACAGCGACCCACTGGTGCGCGCGGCGGCGCTGGCTGCACTCGGCACTGTCGGATGCGGCAATGACGATCTGCCTGATGTGCAGCGCGCGTTGACGGAGCCGGCATGGCAGGTGCGAGAGGGCGCGGCCAAGGCGCTGGCTGGAGCGGCGCCGACGATCGCCGTAGCCACGCTGTCACGCGCGCTCACCGATCAGCACCTCGACGTACGCAAGGCCGCGGTGCTCAGCCTGACGCGGTGGGCTGCAGACGAGCCCGCGGCGCGCGAGGCGCTCGGGTTAGCGCTGGAGGACGGCGACGCGGACGTGCGAGCCTACGCCCGCCAGGCGTTGGCCTCACGCGCGACGTCACGGCCGATGGGCGAGTAGGAGGCGGACGAGTTCACCCTGGCGGTGTGTGTCGGTTTTGTCGTAGACATGTTGTAGGTGAGTGCGGATTGTCTGATACGACACCGACAACTCATCGAAGACTTGCTTCAGACTTGTGCCGCGCGAAATACGTATGGCGACTTCGGCTTCGGTGGCGGTCAGCCCATGCAGGCGCCGCAACAGCGTTGTGGCCGA
>JAJKIB010000079.1 GCA_021154745.1 Mycobacterium sp. | reverse complement strand
GCCTGCGCATGCGTCGCCGCGTTGCGCACCAGGTTGTCGACCGCCAGCCGCAAACCTCCGGGCCAACCCCAGATCGCACCGAGATCGTCTGCGGCCTGCACTACGATCTCGGCGCCACCGGAGCGCATGTTCTCCCGCGCCACCCGGTCGAGCAGGTCGGTGATGTCGATGAGTTCGCGGTCCTCGTCCTGCGCCAGTTGCCCCGACGCGAGTTGCCCGAGCGCGGTGATGATCGCCTCCACGCGGCGCTGTGCGCGGGAAAGGTCCTGCACCACTTCGGCTCTCTCCTCGGCGGGCAGGTCGTGGATCCGCAGGGTGTCGAGGTCGGCACGCATCGCCGTCAGCGGCGTGCGTAGCTCGTGCGCGGCGTTGGCGGCGAAATCCTGTGCAGCCTGAAGGGAATTGGTGGTGGCCTGCTGGGCGGCGGCCAGCCGGCTCAGCATCGCGGTCATCGCCTCGGACAGGTCCTCGGCCTCGCGGACGCCGCGCACTTCGGGCATCTGCTCGGAGTCCTTGCCGAGCCGCTTGGTGTGCTCGGTCAGTCTGCGCAGCGGCCGGATCGCGGGACCGGCCAGCAGCCAGCCGAGCCCGCCGGCTATCAACACGGTCACCACGCCGACAGCGGTGTAGGCCGGAATCCTGGCGCGGTTCAACAGCACGCTGTCTGCGCGGATGCCGACCGACATCACCACGCCGCCCTGCTGGTCGACGGTGATGGTGCGGACCCGGTACTCGACACCGTTCACTTCGACCGTCGCGGTCCCCAGCGGCAGCGGCGGCAACTGCAGCCCGCGCTGGAATACCACCTGTCCGGTGGACTTCGACCGCCCGGTGGTGAGCACGCCGCGGCGCGGATCCTGAAACTGATCGGGATACATGCTGGCGTCGATGATCGAGTCGAGTCGCCGATCCAATTGCGCTGCATCGTTATTCGCGAGCACCACCGAGGTGAGAATCGTGAACACGGCGACGACCGCGGCCGCGGCGGCGGCCGAGGCGATGGCCACCCGGGTACGCAGCGAGGCGGACCGCAAGAACCGCGGCCAGCGCACTTACGGCTCGTCCCGCAACACGTACCCGATCCCGCGAACCGTATGGATCACCCTGGGCAGGCCGTCGCGTTCGAGCTTGCGCCGCAGGTAGGAGATGAACACGTCGGCAACGTTGGTGTCGACGTCGAAGTCGTAGCCCCACACCAGTTCAAGCAACCGCTGGCGCGACAACACCACACCGGCGTTCTCGGCCAGCACCGCCAACAGGTCGAACTCCCGCTTGGTCAGGTCGACACGCTCGCCGTCGACGAACACCAACCGGCGGGCGGTGTCGATGGTCAACGGCCCCACAGTCATCGTGTCGGACGATTGATCCGAATGGCTCGCACGCCGCAGCAGGGCGTGCAGCCGCGCCACCAACTCCCCGAGATCAAAGGGCTTGGTCAGATAATCGTCGGCGCCGGCCTCCAGCCCCGCGATCCGGTCATTGACGGTGTCACGAGCGGACAGCACGCAGATGGGGATGTCGTTGCCCAACGCCCGCAGCGCGGTGACCACGGCGACGCCGTCGAGTTCCGGCATCTGGACATCCAGAACCAACGCATCATGCGATTCGTTGGACAGCAGCCGAAGCGCCTCTTTACCGGTTGCCGCAACCCGAACGTCAAACCCCGAATGCCGCAGACCGCGGGCGACAGAGGTCCTGACGTCCGGGTCGTCGTCGACCATCAGCACCGTACGGCTCGCGCTCTCCTGCGCGGGCGACTCCCCAACCCGCACGCTGATTACGGAATGGAAGGTGCCGGTGCTGACCCGCAGCGGTTCTTCAGATCGACCAACGGCTGGCGGATGCCGGTCAGGTCAGCTTTGGTCTGAGGATTCGCGTCCAGGTACGTGCGGACGTCGTCGCGGATGTCCTCGCGCGGCTGACCCTCGAGACTGGTGAAGAACCAGTTCACGTCGGGATGCGCGAAGAGGTACGCGGACGTCGACGCCGAGACACCGGACGACACACCGGCCAGATCCGCTGCGGTGCAACCCGGGGGATTCAGAGCAGGATCGTCGGCCATCGCCGAGGGCAGGGCACCAAACAACATCGCACCGGCGATCGCGCTGGTGCCGACCGCGCCAGCTACCGCACGCCGCGCGCTACGGGCCGAGAGCAACATGGACAGGCTCCTTCATATGAAGTGGAGAGGCCGTAACCATTAGCGGTTCCGACAATTCAAAAGCTAAGCAGAAAGGATGCCGACTTTCTTGCCTTGCGGCTAACCAGTCGCGAGAAAGTCTGAAACCGCAGCTCAGCGGCCTCACCTGCGACGCTGTGCGCGTCGCCCAGTGCTAGCGGGCGGCGGTCGCCGAGGGCCCGGGAGGCGGTCCACTGCCCTGAGTTGCGGCCGATGCAGGTGACGGCGACGCGGGCAGCGCCGCTCCGGGAACGCCGCCAGTCGCGGCTGTCTGCAGTGCTCCCGGCAAACCACCGGGCAGCGCGCCGCCCTGCTGCTGCGCAGCCTGCATCAGGCCCATCAACTGAGGCAGGCTGATCGGCAGCTTGCATCGGGTGGACAGCGTGACCAGTGGCTGCTGCAACTGCTGCATGTCCTTGCCGACTTGCGGGTTGGCGTCGAAATACGACTTCATCGCGCCCAGCGACTGCGGCCCGGCCTGCTGCTGCGAGATCGTCGTCAGCGCCTGGTTGGTTTGGGGATGCATGTCGAGATAGTTGCCCATCGACGTGGCCACCGAGCCGATGGTCCTTGCGAGCTCACTGGCGGCACAGGGATCTGTGGCGGCGGTTGCTGACGGGGCGGCGTTTCCCATCAGTGCAGCAACGATGGCGCCACCGGCCGCCGACGCAGCGAACACCGCGGAAAGGCTGCGACGCAGCGCCTTGGCGGTCGTCATCACGGACAACTCCTTACGGTTTGCGAACGCTTTTGACGCTTCCGCAAACGCCTTCGATCGGACGGTCGTGGTTCCCCGACCCTGAGAGTCCTCGGCACATAGTGCCATCTACGCCGTCGCCGCTGCCAACCCGGCGAATGAACGTGCAGGTGAACAACAGGAAGTACGCAGCCCCTCGGTAACGGTTGACAGCGTCTATGCGAGAAGGGTTAGAGCAGGGTTAGGGCGTTGCTGAGGCGGCGGCACCCTACATCACGCTGTTATAGGCTCAGCTTCGCAACGCCAGGCAGAAAGCGGGGAGTTCGCTATCCAGCAGTTCATGATGCGCTTGAGCAGCAACCTGCGCAGATATCGCTGGGCGGTGTTCGCGGCGTGGCTGCTTCTTTTGGTTCCCTCGATCTATCTGGCGTTGAACCAGTCCGGCAACCTTACCGGTGGCGGCTTCGAAGTCGAGGGTTCCCAGTCGCTGCATGTGCAGCGCGAGCTCGAGCAGCACTTCCCCGACCAGGGTGCGTCCCCGTTGGCCCTGGTCGCGGCTCCCCGCGCGGACGCCTCCTTCGATGACATGACCGCGGCTGTCGCGCAGCTCGAACGGATCGCGGCCGAGGTGCCCAGCGTCAAGGTGGTGCCGAACCCGCAGCAGCCGCCGCCCCAGCCGGACCGCCCGTACCTCGTCACCCTGCAGCTCGACTTCAACAACACCGGCGCGGTCGACGTTGCCAAGCAGTTACGGCAGAAGGTCGGCATCACCGGCGATCAGCCCGGCGAGGTCGAGAACGGCAAGGTCAAGCTGTACGTCGTCGGGCAGGGCGCGCTCGGGGCCGCCGCAACATCGGCCACCAAGCACGACATCGCACAGGCCGAGCAGTGGAACCTTCCGATCGTCCTGATTGTCTTGCTCGCGGTGTTCGGCTCGCTGGCGGCGGCCGCGATGCCGCTGGTGCTTGGCATCTGCACCGTCGTGGTGACCATGGGACTGGTCTATCTGCTGTCGATGTACACCCAGATGTCGGTGTTCGTAGCGTCGACGGTGTCGATGTTCGGCATCGCACTGGCCATCGACTATTCACTATCTATTCTCATGCGGTTCCGCGAGGAACTGCGCGCGGGCCGCGATCCACAGCAGGCCGCCGACGCGGCGATGGCCACTTCCGGTCTGGCCGTGGTGCTTTCGGGTGCGACGGTGATCGCGTCGGTCACCGGCATCTACCTGATCAACACACCCGTACTGCGGTCGATGGCCACCGGCGCGATCCTCGCCGTCGCGGTGGCGGTGCTGACGTCCACGACGCTGACGCCCGCGGTGCTGGCGACATTCGGCAGGGCGGCGGCCAAGCGGTCGTCGTACCTGCACTGGTCACGCCGGGCCGAGACCACCCAATCGCGGTTCTGGAGCCGGTGGACCGGTTGGGTGATGCGGCGGCCGTGGCTGTCGGCGCTTGTGGCGTCGGCGTTCCTGCTGACGCTGGCCGCGCCCGCGTTCTCGATGGTGCTCGGCAACAGCATGCAGCGCCAGTTTGACCCGACGCATGAGATCCGCGGTGGCGTCAACGCGGCGGCCCAGGCGTTGGGCGCCGGGGCGCTCGGGCCGGTGCGGGTGTTGGTGACCTTCCCCGACGGCAACGCCGCCTCGGCACCATCGAAGCAGCCGGCACTCGACGCCGTGCGCCAGCGAATGGCACAGGCACCCAATGTGGTTTCGGTGTTGCCGCCGGTGTTCGGCGATGACTACCGACGGGCGCTGCTGTCGGCCGTGCTGTCGGTGGACCCCGAAGACATGGGCGCCCGCGACACCGTCGACTGGATGCGCGAACAACTGCCATGGGCCCCGGGCCTGAGCGATGCGCGGATCGACGTTGGCGGCCCGACGGCGCTGATCAAGGACTTCGACGACCGGGTATCGGCCACCCAGCCGGCGGTGTTCGGATTCGTCGCGCTGATCGCCTTCGTGATGCTGCTGATCTCGATCCGGTCGATGTTCCTGGCATTCAAGGGCGTCTTGATGACGGTACTGTCGGTGGCCGCGGCCTACGGCAGCCTCGTCGTCGTCTTCCAGTGGGGCTGGCTCGAGGAGCTCGGCTTCAAACCGATCTCGTCGCTGGACAGCACCATCCCGCCGCTGGTGCTGGCGATGACATTCGGCCTGTCGATGGACTATGAGATCTTCCTGCTGACCCGCATCCGCGAGCGGTTCCTGCAGACCAACAACACCCGCGACGCCGTCGCGTACGGGGTGAGCACCAGTGCCCGCACGATCACGAGCGCCGCGCTGATCATGATCGCGGTGTTCATCGGGTTCGCGTTCGCGGGCATGCCGCTGGTCGCGCAGCTGGGTGTCGCGTGCGCAGTCGCGATCGCGGTCGACGCCACGGTGGTGCGGCTGGTGCTGGTGCCCGCGTTGATGGCGATGTTCGACGAGTGGAACTGGTGGCTTCCGCGCTGGCTGGCCCGCATCCTGCCGTCGGTGGACTTCGAGAAGCCGCTGCCCAAGGCCGACATCGGCGATCTGGTCATCATCCCGGACGACATCTCGACGCTGGCTGCATCGGGCATCGACATCCGCACCGTCG
>JAJKIB010000078.1 GCA_021154745.1 Mycobacterium sp. | reverse complement strand
TGTTCGGCGCCCCGCACGCGTACGTGCAGCCACACTCCGGCATCGATGCGAACCTCGTCGCATTCTGGGCGATCCTCGCGCAGCGCGTCGAGGCGCCGGAACTGCAGTCGGCCGGCGCGAAGCACGTCAACGACCTCACGCCAGCCGACTGGGAGCGGTTGCGGCGCAAGCTGGGCAATCAGCGGGCGCTCGGGATGTCGCTCGACGCCGGTGGCCACCTGACCCACGGGTTCCGGCCGAACATCAGCGGAAAGATGTTCGAGCAGTCTTCGTACGGCACGGACCCCGACACCGGACTGCTCGATTACGCCCACGTGCGGGAGATGGCGCGGGAATTCCGGCCGCTCGTGCTGATCGCCGGCTACTCCGCCTACCCGCGAAAGATCAACTTCGCGACGATGCGTGAGATCGCCGACGAGGTCGGCGCAACCCTGATGGTCGACATGGCGCACTTCGCCGGGCTGGTCGCCGGCAAGGTGTTCACCGGTGATTTCGACCCCGTGCCGCACGCGCACGTCACGACAAGCACGACGCACAAGTCGTTACGCGGGCCGCGCGGCGGGCTGGTGGTGTGCCAGCCCGAGTATGCCGACGCGGTCGACCGCGGATGCCCGATGGTGCTCGGCGGGCCGCTCGGCCACATCATGGCGGCGAAGGCGGTCGCGTTCGCCGAAGCGCGGCAGCCGGCGTTCCCCGACTACGCCCAGGCAGTCGCCCTCAACGCCAAGGAACTCGCCGAGGGGCTGACCAAACGCGGCGCCCGCATCGTCACCGGCGGCACCGACAACCACCTCGTGCTCATCGACGTCTCGTCTTTCGGCGTCACCGGCCGGCAGGCCGAGTCGGCCCTGCTCGACGCCGGCATCGTGACCAACCGCAACTCGATACCACGCGATCCGAACGGCCCGTGGTACACCTCTGGCGTGCGGATCGGCACCCCGGCGCTCACTTCCCGCGGGTTCGGCGCGGCCGAGTTCGACCGGGTCGCCGAATTGATCGTCGACGTGCTCACCGCGACTACCCCGACTGCGGCGCCGACCGGTGGCCCGTCGAAGGCGAAGTACAGGATCGCCGAGGGGGTTGCCGGGAAGACGCGGGACGCGGCCAGCGAGCTTCTTCGGGCAAATCCGCTCTACCCGGGCATCGACCCCGGATGAGCGGAGCGTCTATGCTTCCCCATCGCGGGTCGCCCGGATGCCTCCGACATGACTCCGACATGACTCCGGACAGGCGGAAGACCCCGGGCCTGACGGTCCGGGGTCTTCCAGTACGCGCCGTCTCCGCCCCAGGACAGCGCGACGTCCTGTTGGGCCCTGACCGCCTCGACGCCCCCCGTCTTACCAGCCCATTCGGGGTCAAGGAGGTCCGGTCCAACATCAGATCCGTGTTAGTTTCACGGCTCCGGCACTAGCATCGGTGGATTCCCCCGTTCCTGCATCGGGTCTTTGGTCCCGCGGCAGGCGCCGAAGGGCCCGCGGCACCGGCCGGTCGGGCCGAGAAAGTCTCCGGGTGCCCGGAATATCCCTTTACGAGCCCTGGTGACGGGGGTGTGCCACCATCGGCCGGTGCCCCTCGACCGGGACCTTGCCGCGCTGCTCGCGCTGATCGACAGCGCGGGGTACCCACCGATGGGCGAGGGGACCGTGCAGCAGGCGCGCGCCGGATTGCGAGCCCTCATGGTCACCCTGCGCAACCCGACGACGCTGCCGCGGGTGGCCGAGACCAGCGACGAGACGGTGGCCGATTCGGTGCCGGTGCGAATGTACCGGCCGGAGGCGAGCGGCCCATTGCCGACGGTGGTGTGGCTGCACGGCGGCGGCTGGGTGATCGGCGACCTGGACACAGCCGATCCGGTGTGCCGCTTGCTCTGTCGCGACCTGCCGGCGGTGGTGGTCAGCGTGGACTACCGGCGGGCGCCGGAACACCGGTTCCCGGCCGCGGTCGAGGACAGCTGGGCGGCGCTGGAGTGGGTGGCCGAGAACATCGACGACTACGGCCGCGACCGGCGGCGGCTCGCGCTGGGCGGCGACAGCGCCGGCGGGAATCTTGCCGCGGTCTGCGCACGGCAGGCGGCGGCCGCGGGATTGCCGCTCGCGGCCCAGCTCCTGATCTATCCCGCGGTCGACCTGGCCGGCGAATACCCGTCCCGCACCGAGAATGCCGAGGGCGGCCTGATGACGCTCGCCGACATGCGCTGGGCCGCGGAGCATTACGTCGGCATGTCCGGGGACGACGCACGGGCGCCGGAACTGGCCCGCGACCCCCGGCTCTCGCCGCTGCTCGCGCCGTCACTTTCGGGGCTTGCGGCGGCCGTCGTCGTCACCGCGGAACTGGATCCACTGCGCGACGAGGGCAATGCGTACGCCCGAGCGCTCCGGAAAGCCGGCGTTGCGGTCGAGCAACGGGAGTTCGCCGGGCTGCCGCACGGCTTCTACGGCCTGGAGATGTTCAGCCCAGCGGTCGTCGAGGCCATGAACTGGACGAACGCCCGGCTCAAGGAACTGATCGGCTGACGGCCTGCGCGATAGTCTCGTCGCTGCGGGCGATTACCGCGGTGCCGTCGTCGGCGGTGATGATCGGACGCTGGATCAGCTGCGGGTACTTCGCAAGCGCACCGAGCCAGCGGTCGCGGCAGCCGGCCTCGCGCGGCCAGGCGGCGACACCGAGTTCACCGGCGAGTTGCTCACCGGTGCGGGTGATGTCCCAGGGTTCGAGTCCCAGCCGAGCGAGCACGTGCTCCAGCTCCGCCGCGCTCGGCGGATCGTCGAGGTAGCGACGGACGGTGTACCCGACACCGGCCGCGTCCAGCTGAGCGACCGCCGTGCGGCACTTCGAGCAGTCGGGGTTCAGCCAGATTTCCACCGTTGCAGTGTCTCGCGACAGGACCCGCCGGTGACGGGACGGGTGCTGGCAGTTTGCCGCGCCTTAGCTCACGATGACGCCGCCGACCGCTACCGTGCTACCTGTCGATGCCAGCTGCCGACACCCGCCAGAGAGGCCGGCCCCCTGCACAGCAACACTATCGTGCCCGTGCCGCTGCGGCGCCTTGAGCCCCGCGCCGCAGCGGTGTTGTTCGCTGCCGGTACCTCGCTGGCGTTCCTGCTCACCCGCCCAGCCGTCGGCGATTTCTGGGCCGCGCAGGCACGCGAGTCCGCAGCGGCCCACGGCGTCGGCTTGGGTTACTGGTTCTCCTGGTTCGCCGGCACCGTCCCCGGGCACTATTCGGTGCTCTCGCCGGTCATGTCCCGCATCATCAACCCCGGCGCGTTGGGGGCGGCGTCGACCGTGGTCGTCACCGCGCTGAGCTACGTGCTGCTGCGCGGTACGCGGCATCCCGTCGCCGGGACCTGGATGGCGGCGATCGGGTCGAGCTTCAGCCTCTGGAGCGGCCGAGTCCCGTTCGCGCTGGGCACCGCGCTGATGCTTGTCGCGCTGCTGGCCGTTCGTCACCGACGACCTTCGGCAGGCGTGGTCGCCGGCGCCGCGAGTGCCTTGACGTCCCCGGTGTCGGCCGTGTTCCTGATCGTCGGGCTGTGCGGGATCGTCGTGCACGATCGGGATCGGCGATCTGCCGCCCTCGCCGTTGCCGGGGCGGCCGGGGTGTGCCTGCTCGGCCTCGCGGTCTACTTCGGGATCCCCGGCCCCGAGGATTTCGGGTTGGGATCGGCCGCGGTATCGGCCGCCGCCGTTGCCGTCACGCTGCTGGCCCGCCCGCCGGCCTACGTGCGCACCGTCGTGCTGGTGTCCCTCGCGGCGTGCCCGATCCTCGCCCTCGTCCCGAACGGGATGGGTTCGAACTTCGAGCGGTTCGCCTGGCTGTGCCTGCCGGTCGCGGTGGTCTCCACGGCTCGCGCGCGCACGTCGGTCGCCGTCGCCACAAGCGCGTTGGCGTTGTCGTGTGGTGTCATAGGTTCGCTCGGCGACCTCTACATCGCCGCGCAGCCCATGTCGAGCACCGCTTACTACAACGGCTTGCTGGCCAAACTCGACGGCATTCGCGGCCTGGACGACTACCGGGTCGAGGTCGTACCGGACGGCGCCCACGTGGCCGCCTACGCCCTGCTCGATCACGCACAGCTCGCGCGTGGCTACGAGACCCAGTCGGACAACGAGCTGAACGCGGTCCTCAACTCCCCCACGCTGGACGCCGGCGGCTTCCGGAAGTGGCTGGACGACAACGCGGTGAGCTACGTCGTGCTCGACCGCACCACGCTCATGTCGGGACCGGAGGACACGCTCGTCCGCTCCGGCGAGCTGCCGTATCTGCGCCAGGTGTGGTCGGACAGTCATCTGCGCCTGTTCGCCGTTACGAACCCGCAGCCGATCGTCGGGGCGCCGGGCCGCATCCGCTCTGCAGATCAGGCCCAGATGACCGTATCCACCCCGGAGGCGGGCCGGCTGGCACTACGCCTTCGGTGGTCGCGATTCCTGCATGTGACGGCAGCGGGCGCGCCCTACGCGCAGGTCGAGCCGGACGGCTCCGGCTGGACGGTGCTGGTCGTCTCACGGCCCGGCCAATACGTGCTCACCGGCTGAGCCACGCCGGTCGACGCCCGTCTGGCGCGGCGCACGGACGGACGGACGTGCCCCGGGTAGGGGCCCCGACTAGGTTTGGCCTCAT
The DNA here is from genome assembly GCA_021154745.1 of Mycobacterium sp. Classification (GTDB taxonomy): domain Bacteria; phylum Actinomycetota; class Actinomycetes; order Mycobacteriales; family Mycobacteriaceae; genus Mycobacterium. The sequence continues at coordinate 2,735 of JAJKIB010000078.1, read as the reverse complement.
GACCGACGCAATCGGCGACATCGGCGTGACGGGCCTCGGCGTGATGGGCCGCAACCTCGCCCGCAATCTGGCCAGGCATGGGCACACCGTCGCGCTGCACAACCGGACCTATGCCCGGACGACCGCACTCGTCGAGCGGCACGGCTCCGAGGGGACGTTCGCGCCGGCCGAGTCGCCGGCCGACTTCGTGGCGTCGCTGAGCAGGCCGCGTGCGCTGATCATCATGGTTCAGGCCGGGTCGGTCACCGACGCGGTGATCGACGACCTCACGCCGCTGCTGGACGAGGACGACATCATCGTCGACTGCGGCAACGCGCATTTCGCCGACACGCGCCGACGGGAGGCCGCCTTGAGCGAGCACGGGCTGCACTTCGTCGGCTGTGGCGTCTCGGGCGGCGAGGAAGGCGCGCTCAACGGGCCGTCGATCATGCCGGGCGGCTCGAAGCACGCGTACGCCAAGCTGGGCCCAATCTTCGAGTCGATCGCCGCCGAGGTGGACGACAGCCCTTGCTGCGTACACGTCGGCCCGGACGGTGCGGGCCACTTCGTGAAGATGGTGCACAACGGCATCGAGTACGCCGACATGCAGCTGATCGCGGAGGCGTACGACCTGCTGCGGCACGGGCTCGGCGCGTCACCCGCCACGCTCTCCGACATCTTCCGGGATTGGAACTCCGGCGATCTCGAGTCGTTCCTGATCGAGATCACCGCGGATGTCCTCGCGCACGTCGACGCCGCGACCGGGAAGCCGTTCGTCGACGTGGTGCTCGACCAGGCCGAACAGAAGGGCACCGGCCGCTGGACGGTGCAGAGCGCGCTCGACCTGGGGGTGCCGATCACCGGCATCGCGGAGGCCACCTTCGCGCGGGCGCTGTCCGGTCACGCCGAACAGCGAAAGCCCGCCCGCGCGGTGTTCGGCAGCGAGGTGACCTCCGTGCCGACAGGTGGTCGCGACGCGTTCGTGGAGGACGTGCGGAGGGCGCTGTACGCGTCGAAGGTCGTTGCGTATGCGCAGGGCTTCGACCACATCAGCGCAGGGTCGGCCGAGTACGACTGGGGCATCGACCCGGGCGCGATGGCCACCATCTGGCGCGGCGGGTGCATCATCCGGGCGAAGTTCCTCGACCGAATCCGAGAGGCGTACGACGACGACGCCGCGCTTGCCTCGCTGCTCGTCGCGCCGTATTTCGCCGACGCGGTGCGCGACGGGGTGGACTCGTGGCGGCGGGTGGTGGCGTACGCGGCGACGGCGGGGATCCCGAACCCGGCGTTCGCCTCCTCGTTGGCGTACTACGACGGCCTGCGCCGCGATCGGCTGCCGGCCGCACTCATCCAGGGACTGCGGGACAACTTCGGTGCACACACCTACAAGCGGGTGGACCGGGACGGTGCGTACCACACCGAGTGGGCCGGCAACCGGGCCGAGCAAGAGGCGTGAGCCACGACGCTTGAGCCCATCAACTGCCTTACCGGCGCTCAGAAGGTCTCCGCGCCGAGCGGCATGAGTTCTCCGGCCAGCTCAACGCCGATGGCCGGGTCTGCGGCTGGGTCGCCGACCAGCTCGGAGTCAAAATTCAGGTCGAGGAACACCTCGTCGACGCCGGCCTGCGCGTAGCGGGCGAGGTCGTCGCGGATCTGGTCGAGGGTCCCGCTGAGCATGACGCGATCCGCCCCGTCGATCGGCGCCTTCCGCAGCCGGGTGACCCCGCGGACGACACAACGAACAGATCCGCTCGCCTTGCCGGCCCGCTCGGCCGAGCCGCGGACGCTCCGCACCGCTGACCGGACGTCCTCGAGCGAGGCGCGGCTGCTGCTGATCCAGCCGTCGCCCCGCACGCCGGCCCGGCGCAGCGCGCGCGGCGCGCTGCCGCCGATGAGCACCGGCGGGCGTGGCCGCTGCACCGGCCTCGGCGCGATGCGCGAGCGCGGGACGACGTAGAAGTCGCCCGCGAACTCGACCTGCTCGCCGGTCAGTAACACATGCAAGCAGTCGAGCCATTCGTCGAAGCGGCGACCGCGCTGGTCCATCCCGATGCCGGCGGCGGTGTACTCGGCCGGCGACCAGCCGAGCCCCAGCCCGGCGTCCAACCGGCCCGCGGAGAGCACGTCGAGCGCCGCGAATTGCTTGGCCAGGGCGACCGGCGAATAGAACGGGCCGTTGACTACGGCCACGCCGAGCCGGGCCCGCTCGGTCACCGCGGCGGCGAAGCCCAGCGCGATCATCGAGTCCAGGACGCTCTGGTAGACCCCGGCGAGCTTCTCGTCGGCCAGCCACCGCTGAAAGGTCCACAGCCCGCGGAAGCCGTGCGACTCGGCGTCGCGGGCCAGTCCGGCGATGTTCGCCGGAGTCGCCCAGGCGCCCGCGGTGGGCAGGGCAAATCCGAGCTGCACCGGTTATTCGCCGGTGCCCAGCTCGACGTGCCCGCCGAAGGCCTGCCGCATCGCCGACAGCAGCTTGTCCGCGTACACCGCCTCGCCGCGGCTGGAGAACCGCGCGAACAGCGCCGCCGACAGCACCGGGGTCGGGACGCCCTCGTCGATCGAGGCCTTGACCGTCCAGCGCCCCTCACCCGAGTCGGACACCCGCCCGCCGAAGCTGTCGAGTTCCGGGTCCTTCACGAGCGCACCGGCCGTGAGGTCGAGCAGCCAAGACGCGATGACCGAGCCGCGCCGCCACACCTCGGCGACCTTCGCGATGTCGATGTCGTACTGGTAGTACTGCGGCTGGTCGAGCA
>JAJKIB010000077.1 GCA_021154745.1 Mycobacterium sp. | reverse complement strand
GCCGTCCACGTCGGCGTGCTGCAGGAAAACGCACCGCACCTCGGTGTCGGGCAGCTCCAGACCGGTGATGAACGACGGCAGCAACCAGGCGCCGTCAGCGACCAGAAGGGGACGGGTCTCGAGCTCGAAGGCAAAAACCTCCGGCAGCACCGCGCATACGGCCTCCGACGCTGCCACATGAGCGGCGAGCACATCCTTGTCGGAGTCGCCGCCATGGCGCATCCGACCGGTCACATCGAGAAGGCTGAACATCGACGAACCCCGGCTGGCGGCCTTCATCGCGATCCAGACCGTGTCGATCTGCAGCACACCGGCGCCGAGGTCGCGGGCCAACGTCTGGGCGACCGTTGTCTTGCCCGAGCCGGCCGAGCCAGCGACGAGGATCAGGCACTTCCTCATGCCGTCATCGTGCCAGCCTCCACGCGAAGACCGAGGGCAGAGAGGTGCGGCCCACATTCAAACGGACGACTGGGATACTGGCGTCGACTACGCGCCATCGGCGACCAGGTTGGCGTCAGGCAGCAAGTCGTCGGCTGGAGTCTCCTCGTCATCGTCCTTGTGCATGTACTTCCCGCCCCGGAGGGCCGACGCCAGGGCGGCGATGAGGCAGGCGCCGATGGCGAAGCCGAACGCCACTCCAAGCCCGTCGGAGAACAGGCCGCTGACGAGTGCGGCGGCGATGCCGACTTGGAAGACCCATCGAGACAATAGTTAGTTGGGGTATACATAACGAACTGACGATCGCGCCGTTCCTCTGTCCTGGACCGGGCTACGCGGGCATCCCTGACTGTCGATGCGCTTCAGGGCATCCGCTCCACCTCAGCGCCGCAGTTCGGGCACCGACGGTCGACCAGCGCATCGTCATCGCCGTCCTCCGCGCAGCTCGGGCACACCCAGCCCGCCCAGAAGTACGGGTACAGGGGGCTGAGCGGATCGAGGGGGTCACCGAGGTCGTTGAAGTCCATGCCCTCAGTCTCGCTGCACCATCCGACACTTTCCGCTCGTTCGAAGAAGTGGCGCCGTGCCGACCGCAGTCCGTCGCTGCGGCCCCACGGGCCTTCGCGCCGGGAGGAGGACGTCCGGGTCTCCGACGGTGGGCGCAGAAATCGGGACTTTCGACCCTGACGTGGTTCGCGGGTGACGACCTACGGTTGAGCAGTCAACCGAGGAGCGACGATGAGGCCCGACCCCCGATGCCCGCTGAGGCCCAATGATCACTGCACGCTATGCGTGCCAGGGGCGACGGGTCCCGACGACTGCCCCGCCGTTTACCTGGTGATGAGCGACCCCGACCTCCGCGATCGCCTCGGGGAACTGCGCCGGCAGGAGCGGGTCGGGGCGGCCTGACCCCTCGCTCGAAGCGCCAGGGCGCCACAGGGGCTTGACGAGGCCAGCGCGTGGCCTACCGTGCGGTGCTACCTCGACTCGCGTGCCAAGGTAATGCCCACGCGGGAACGGTCAGGGACCGTCGCCGACCACGGCGTACGTAAGCTCGTCGAGCTGCTCGACCGCCGCACCGACCCCGGACGCGAGCGTGCGGACTCCATCGGCAAGCTGGTCGCCGGCTGCACCTCCCGCGCACACCATCGGGGCGGGGTTGAGGGTGAGCAGTCGCTCGGCCACCGCGATGGCAGTCGGGCGGTCTTCGGGCATGACCACCGCCAGGACCGCTGCCTGCGCTGCGCGGCTCCGCACAGCCGCCTCCCAACTGCTGACCGGCACATTCGAGCCGAGGTACAGGACATCCCATCCTTTTCGGCGGATCGCTGTCGCGAACGCCAACGCACCGAGGCTGTGCTCGCTGCCCGGCGGAAGCCCGACCACGACGGCTGGGCCTCGCGACCTGCTGCCGGCTGCGTCGAAGGCGGCGGACAGTCGACGATGCACCGCATGGCTGGCCGCATGCTCGCCCGACACGTCGATCTCGCCCCGCGCCCAGCCCTCGCCCAGCGCTTCGAGTGCCGGGAACAGCCAGGTGTCGATGACGTGCTCGAAGGACCCGAGCGCGAAGCCTCCGTCGAGGCACTGCTCGATCCCTGCCGTGTCCAGTCGTGCGGCGGAGGCCAGGAACCGTTCCAAATAGGCCACCGCGGGTGGCTCGGCACCGCCGGTCCCGAGTTGCTGAAGGACCGGGGCGGCTGGCACTGTGCCACTACGAACCGCCTCAGCCGCCTTCGCCGCGGACCAGCCCTCGGCCACGAGCCGGCGCATGGCCGAGACCGCCGCCAGGGCCTCCTCGTCGTAGAGGCGGTACCCGGACTCGGTGCGACCGGGTACGACGACGCCGTAGCGCCGCTCCCACGCGCGCAGGGATGTCTCGGAGACTCCGGTGAGTCGAGACGCCTGCTTGATGGTGTACATGGTTTGTGCAGGGTATCAACACATAAGTATGGACAAGCCCTAGACAGATTGAGGAGTGTTGCCTACGCTCAATGAACGTCTACGGAGCGGCCATCCCGTCGACTCTCCGGAAAGGGGTTCCGGCTGTGCATGCAGCGCACGACGACTCAGGTCCGGTGGACCGCGCACCCTCGGTGGAGCATCGGTTGTTCTCCGTCCGTGGGCTCGATCCCCGGCTGCAGCAAGACCTCACCGAGCAATTCGAATCCGTGCTTGCGTTCGCGGACTTCTGCACCTACCTCACAGACGGGCGGGTCGATGATCGAGCGGGCCGGCTCAGAGACCTGGCCCAGGCGCTGCACTCGGACACGACCGAGGACCTGCAGCGAGGTGCGAGCCGAGGCTGATGATCATCGCCGGTGCCGTCTCACTCACCCGTGCGGAGGTGTTCGATAACCCTCCCGGGAGTCCGTACCCAGGCGTTCCGTGCCGATGGTTCGGCCCGCATGCACGTTACGGATACCCTCGATGACGTCGGTTGTCGAAACGTCCTTGGTCAGGTAACCGCGCGCCCCTGCCAAGAAGGCGGCCGTGACCACCGACTCCTGCGGGTGCGAGGACAACACCAGTACCCGGCTGCTCGGTGACCGTTCGCGCATTTGCTCAGCGGCGCTGACGCCGTCCAGTTCAGGCATCGACAGGTCCAACAGCACCACGTCGGGGTGTTCCAGCTCGGCGAGCTCGACAGCACGCGCACCATCTTCGGCGGTGCCGACCAATTCCAGGTCCGGCTCAGCCGACACCAGTTGCGCGAGCCCCCACCTGATCATCGGATGGTCATCCGCAATCAGGACTCGAACGGGTGCTACGGCATTCACCCGGTCGTCGTACCTCATCTGAGCCCGGGCAAACCCGCGCCTAGACAAGGTGGCACCCCATGGACTGGGCTCTTCGCCTGAGGGAAGACCGGTGAAGGCTCCCGGGTGACACCGGTTCAGTCTGCTGACCTGTACCGATGGTTGACCCCCGGGTCTCCGCCCGTTTCGGGTGAGGGCTCGCGCACCGCGAAGTTCTTAGCCTTGGATTCTTCGGTGCGCCGGAGGGCGCTCTACCGGGGCCCCGCGTACACGAGCGTGTTCCGACCCGCTGCCGACTGCCGCGCCGTCCCACCAGCGCTCAATCCGTGGAACTCCTGCTGTGGTCTGCAGGGCGACCGGCTTCAGGACCAAGCACACCACCCAGCCGAGGAGGTCGCATGACCACCCAGCACCAGGACAGCCGGTCTCCTACCGGTGGAACGAGCGCCGCACCCACCCGCGGTTCGAGCGCCACGACAACCTCGGGTACGGCCCCCGAGGTGAGTCTCGGTGCCGGCGCGGTGGTGACGAAGATGAGCGTCCCGACGCTGACGGCGATGGTGGTCGGTAGCATGGTCGGCGCGGGCGTGTTCTCGCTGCCGGCGCGGTTCGGGGTCGCGACCGGCCTGCTGGGCTCGTTGATCGCGTGGGCTGTCGCGGGCAGCGGCATGCTGATGTTGGCGTTCGTGTTCCAGAACCTCGCGATCCGCAAGCCCGAGCTGGACTCCGGGGTCTTCATCTATGCGAAGGCCGGGTTTGGTGACTACGCCGGTTTCAACTCCGCAATCGGGTTCTGGGCCAGCACCGTGGCCGGCAACACCTTCTACTGGGTATTCATGGGCGCCACGGTCGGTAGGTTCTTCGACGGCTTCGGCGAGGGTGCGACGGTTCTGGCGGTGGCGGCCTCAACCGCGGGCGTATGGCTGTTCCACTACCTCATTGCCCGAGGGGTTCGGGACGCGGCGATCGTCAACCGGATCGTCACGGTGTTCAAGATCATCCCGATCCTGGTATTCATCGTGGTGCTGTTCGTGAACTTCAACGCCGGTGTCTTCGCCGACAACTGGACCGCCGAAGGGTACGGCGATCTCGGCAACCTCAACGAGCAGGTCCGCAACACCATGCTCATCACGACGTTCGTCTTCATCGGCATCGAGGGCGCCAGCGTCTACTCCCGCTACGCCCGGCGACGCGAAGACGTCGGGAGGGCGACGGTGCTCGGCTTCCTCAGCGTCTTGTCGATCTTCGCGCTGGTGACGCTGTCAAGCTACTCGGTCGTCCCACAACCCGAGCTCGCCAAGACGCGGCAGCCGTCGATGATCGGGGTTTTCCAGTCAGTGGTCGGCGACTGGGGCGAGGTGTTCATCAGCGTCGCGGTGATCGTATCGGTGCTCGGCGCCTACCTCGCCTGGACGTTGATGGCCGCCGAGGTGATGTACATCCCGGCCCGGCAGGACGACTTCCCGCAGTTCCTCGGCCAGGAGAACGCAGCCGGCACGCCGATCACCGCGCTGGTCGTCACCTCGCTCGGCGTGCAGGGACTCCTCGCGCTCACCCTGTTCGTGAACGACGCGCTCAACTTCATGCTCGACCTCTCCACCAGCCTCGCGCTACTGCCGTACCTGCTCGCGGCGGCGTACGCGCTCAAGCTCGGGCTCACCGGCGAAGCCTACGAAGGCGCCTTGCCCCGGACCCGGCGCAAGGAGACGGTCATCGCCGGGGTGGCCACGGCGTACACGATCTTCCTGTTCGACGCCGCCGGCCTGAAGTTCGTGCTCTTGATGACGGTGATCCTCGCACCGGCCGCACTGCTCTACATCAAAGCCCGCAGCGAGAATGGACGACGGCTGTTCACGCCGACCGAGATCGGAGTGTTCGCGCTGATCCTCGTGGGCGCCGTCGTCGGCGCGGTCGGACTCTGGACCGGCCGTATCGCTCTCTAGCACTCAATCGCGTATTGCGAGCGTCTTAGGAAGAAGGAACCGACATGACGCAACCAGTTCAAGAAGACGTCGCCTCCACCCACGGTGTGCACTCGGAGGTGGGTCGGCTACGCAAAGTCCTGGTGTGCGCGCCCGGACTTGCGCACCGACGACTTACCCCCACCAACAGCGACGAGCTGTTGTTCGACGACGTGATGTGGGTCGAGAACGCGCAACGGGACCACGCCGACTTCGTCAACAAGATGACCCAGCGCGGCGTCGAGGTCGTGGAGCTGCACGACGTTCTCGCGGAGACCATGCAGGTCGCCAAGGCGCGCGACTGGTTGCTCGATCGCAAGATCGAGCCGAACCAGGTAGGCCTCGGACTAGTGGACGGAACCCGTGCGTTCCTCGAGTCGCTGACACCAGTCGAGCTGGCTCAGTTCCTCATCGGTGGTCTGGCCACGAACGACCTGCCCGATCACTTCCGCACCGGCTACGTCAACCTGGCCCGCGAACAGACCGGTGTCCGCGAGTACTTGATGCCGCCCCTGCCGAACACGCTCTACACCCGCGACACCACTTGTTGGCTGTACGGCGGCCTGACGATGAACCCACTGTTCTGGCCGGCCCGGAAGGACGAGACGCTCATCTACAAGGCCATCTACGAGTTCCACCCCGACTTCGCGGAGTCGACGGTGTGGTGGGGCGACCCCGAGCGCGACTGGGGCCAGGCCACGTTCGAGGGCGGCGACATCATGCCGG
>JAJKIB010000076.1 GCA_021154745.1 Mycobacterium sp. | reverse complement strand
GTGCAGCACGGTGTCATCGGTCAGCGCCGCACCCAGCAGCATCGCGCTGTACGGCCGCCCGTCGCTGGTGACGCCCAGCGGGACGGCAACGCCCACCAGATCGAGCAGGTTTCCGAAGTGCGTGTAATGGCCGAGCATCGTGTTGCAGTCGATCGGCGCCGCAAGCACCTCGTCGACTGTGAATGTGGTACCGATCGTCGGCACCACCAGCACATCCATGTGCTGCCAGAGCCGCGCCACCTGTGCCTTGAGTTTGGCGAGCCGCTGCATCGCCGCGAACGCCTCGACGGCGGTGTACTTCTGGCCACTGCGCAGGATGTCCCTCACCACGGGATGGATCGAGTCCGGCTGGGCGGCAAGGAAATCGCCGAACTCCACCAGTCGCTCGGCGACCCACGGCCCTTGGTAGAGCAGCGACCCGGCCGCCAGAAACGGCTGCAGCGAGACATCGACGACGATGGTGGTGCGGGTCAGGTGCTCGCGGAATCCCATGTGGGCGTGCCGCATCTCGTCGTCGCCGAAGAATTCGAGCTCTTCGGCCGGCGGCAGTCCGACGCGGATCGGGGAACCGTCATAGCGGGCCCCACGGTCACGCGACCAGGCGTCGTTGTCGTCGCGCGCGGCCACCACATCGAAGACGCGGTCGACATCGTCGATCGAGCCCGCCATCACGCTGATGCAGTCCAGCGACTTGCAGGCGGGCACCAGCTCGACGGTGCTGATCAGTCCGCGCGAGGGTTTGAAGCCGACGACCCCGTTCAGCGCGGCGGGCACCCGCCCGGACCCGGCGGTGTCGGTGGCCACCGCGAAGGGCACCTGGCCCAGCGCGACCGCCAGCGCAGAACCCGAACTCGAGCCGCCGGAAATCATCTCGCCGCCGTAGACACTGCGCGGAATGGTGTACGGCGTGCGGGTTCCGTTGAGTCCGGTGGCAAACTGGTCAAGATTCGTCTTGCCGACGTACAACGCGCCTGCGTCGAGCAGGCGGCGCACGACCGGGGCGGTTGTCGACGCGACATAGGAGTAATCGGGGCATGACAGCGAGGTGGGCACAGCCTCGACGTCAATGCTGTCCTTGACCGCGAACGGCACGCCGTAGAGGGGCAATGTCCGTGCGCCGGAGCGGTTTTCGATATCTTTGGCCGCGGCCAGCAGCTGATCGCGGGGCACGGTCGACAACCAGGTGCCGTCGTCGCCGCGGGCGGCAATGGCGTCAGCGACACGGGCGGCGGTCTTGGTGGGTGAACCGGTACCGCTGGCGTGCGACGCCAGGGTTTCGGCCACGGACGGCCCAATGGACGGTCCACGCGCGTCGTTAGCCATCCTGTGATTGTCGTCAGAATGATTCCGATCGCGGGTCGGGCGTGTGTCGTTTGTGTTAGCTGTGCAGTTCGGGAACGATCGACCGGCCGCGCTTCGTTGAGCACCCCGTGTCCAGCGTTACCACCGCCTTGCCGACCTTGTCCGAACAGGCCGAGCGACTTATCGAACTGGGTGTCCACCGCATTGCCGGGTTGACCGCCGATCGGCTGCGAAGCGTCCCCGACAGCGCGGGTGCGCTGCTCGCCGTGCACCCCGATCTCGCCCCTCCCGCGGCGCTGACACCGCTGCTGCGGGTGAATGACAAGCCGGGCTTCGTGGTCACGGACATGTCCGACGTCGACGAGTTCACCCCTATCGCATCGGTGAGGTTGCCGGAGGCACCGCTGTACCTCGTTCGTGACCTCGACCGCGGGGACACGATGGCCAACTGGAGTCCCGACGAGGCGTTGCCGGCCATCACCGATGCCGGGAGGACGCCGCTGACCCTGACCGAGGGCCTGCACTGGCTGCTGCAGCGACCGGACGTGCTTGCCCGTCGGCGTTGCTTCATGACGATCGGGTCGCGCCGCCGCAAGCCCGGCGGCTCGCTGGACGCTAGGACACCCGCCGTGTGGATCAGCAACGGCACGGGCCGCGACGGGTCAGTGAACCGCAACGCGCCGAAGGTCGGCTGGTGCTGGGCGGGCAATCGGCACACCTGGCTCGGATTCGCCTCGGCCAGTGGCCGATTCACAGCCGACGGGTGCCATCCGACCATACCTCGCTGTCGACGCAGTCATCGTCCGGGAATGCGTCGTCAGCGGTGACGCATGCATCCCAGAAGTCAGCCGTGGTCTGGGGGGCCAGGTTCATCATGGTGATCTCCTTGGATTGGTAGTGCCGTGTCACCCTGTCGGTAAGCCACCAAACCTATTTCCTGGCAGCCACCTCCGTCATCGCAACAGCCACGACCCCGGCGGGCACCGAACGAATTGACCCTTGGTTCAGCGTTGCGAGGTCGACAGTGCCTGGGTGTTATCCGGTAGGCGCCGATTCCAGCGGGCGGTCGATTTCATACCTGGAAGGGTCGCGGGCGAACTATGATCTCGCTCAGCACAGTTGTCAGTTCGACCGTTGCCGTGACTATTCGCCACGACCTCTGAGATAACGTTCGCACGGCCGTGTTGACATGCGTCAGCTGTGGCGCTCGACACGCACGCCGTGCGCCGCGTCGACGAACGGCAGGACGGTTTCCAGCCACGCCACGGGTTCCGACGAGAAGACGACGTGGCCTGTCGGCAATGTCTCGAACCGAGACCCCGGAATGGCGGCCTGTACGGCCTTGCCCCATCGTCGTGGCGCGGTGACATCCTTGGTGCCCCAGGTGATCAGCACCGGAGCGCTGATCTGAGCGGCGCGCGCACGGAGGTCGTGGCCGGGGTCGGTGAAGCTCTTCCACAACGCCGCCGCGGTGCGCGCGCCGCCGTCGGTCTTGGCCCGCACCACGACCCGGTCGACGACGGCCTGGTCCGTCGGGTTCTTCGCGCGCATGTACGCACGCACGAATCCCGGGAACACGGCCTTGATCACCGCGGGGCGTCCGAGCACGCCGCAGAAGAAGCGGGTGACGACGCTGTGTGGTGTGAAGCCGCCGTTGTTGATCAGCACGACACCGGCGACCCGCTCGGGTCGCTCCAGCGCCAGTCGGCATGCGGCGTAGCCGCCCACTGAGTTGCCGACGATTACCGCGTTGGTCAGATCCAGCCGATCGCCGAATTCGATGAGCAGATCGCCGAATTCGACGGCGCGCAGCGGAGTGGCAGGCAGGGGAGATTCGCCATGGCCGGGCCAGTCGAGTGCAATAACCCGACGGCCGTTCCCGAGTGCGTCGGCGACGGGGGCGAAATCGGTGCGGTCGTGCAGTGCCGCGTGGAGCAGCACGATCGGCGGCCCGGAGCCCTCGTCGGTGTAGGAAACAGTGCCGAATGAGGTTTGCATGGTCGCCATCGGTGAGTCCTTTCATTGACCGGTCGGTCGGTCAGTTACACTACTGCCGATGGAGGCGGCGAACAAGAGAGTGGCGGCCGCGCAGCAGACGCGGGCGAATCTGATCGAGACGGGGCTGGTGCTCGCGGAAGAGCTCGGGCTTGAGGGTCTGTCGGTGAACGCCGTCGTCGCGAGCGCAGGCGTATCGAAAGGCACGTTCTTCCATCATTTTCCGGACCGGGTGTCGTATCTGGTTGCGCTGCATCGGCGCTTCCACGATGTGCTGTTCGACGAGGTGATGTCGGTCATCGCCGAGATGACGCCAGGCAAGGACCGGCTCGCCGCGGTCGCCACTACCTATCTGGACGGTTGCCTGCGCGACCGTGGCGTGAAGGCGCTGCTATTGGAGGCGCGGGGCCATCTGCCGATCGCCAATGAAGTCACGCGGCGCAACCGAATGAATGTCGACGTGGTGGCGGCCGACTTCCAGGCGCTCGGCGCGCAACATCCTCGGGAAGCTGCGCGGTTGTGGATCGCGGCGACGGCGGAGTGCGCGTTGATCGAGCTCGAACTCGGCCGTCGCGATCCGGCGGCCCGCTCAGCGCTCAGCGCGCTGGTGCGATGAGCCACCGATCGAGCCACCTGGACAGCACTGCGCTGTCATCGGCATTGCCGGCGGCAGCCAGGTAGCCGTCGGGACGGACGAGCAGCCAGCCCGACGGCATGGCGTCGATTGAGACCCGGCGCAGCGCGATGACGTCGCGCCACGGCAGAAACGCCTCAGGGATGGACGAGCCGGTGACAATCAGCGTCAGGGTGGACAGGTCGAGCAGGTCGTAGAGCCGACCATCACCGACATGCAGATCGGGCACTCGGTCGCCCGCGCGCAGCGATCCGATTCGCCTGCCGCCCTTGGCAATTGGGCAATCCCGGTAACTCGCGGCGAGTTGGCCGAGCCGCGGTGCGGCCTTTTCCTGTACCCGCGAGCGCGCCAGCAAGATAGGGGCGAGCCGGGTGATCGCGGCATGCACGAGCGGATTGGTGGAGTTGAACGCCCTGGTGGCTCGCTCCGTCATGCGGACCAGCTGGCGGATCACCGGCAACCGGTCGGACTGGTAGGTGTCGAGGAGCTCCTGACGGGCCCGGCCGTTGAGCACCATCGCGAGCTTCCACGACAGGTTGACCATGTCTTGGATGCCGGCGTTCATGCCCTGGCCGCCCGCGGGACTGTGCACGTGTGCGGCGTCGCCGCCGAAGAACACGCGGCCGGCGCGCAGCGTGGTCATGTGGCGGCTGTTGATCCGGAAGCGCGAACTCCAGTTCAGGTTGTAGAGCCGGGCGGGCACGTGCACGGTGCGGTCGTACAGGCGCTGAATGTCCTCCAGCGTGGGTTCGTCGTTGTCGCCGGTGATTCCGTCGGGATCGGTGGCCATGAACCGTAACCGGCCGTCACCCATCGGGAAGACGGCGAGGAAACCGATGCGCGCCAAGAAGATCGACAGCTGATCCTCCGGTATGTCGCCTGCCAGGTGAAGGTCGCCGAGGACGTAGTTGTGCGTCAGCGACGTGCCCGTGAACGGAAGCCCGAGCAACTTCCGGATCGCGCTGTGAGAGCCGTCGGCGGCGATCAGGTAGCACGCATCAAGCACTTCGTCGGCGCCATCACCGCTGTGCAGGACGGCGGACACCCCGTCGCCTCGCTGGGTCAGCGCGACCAGTTCAACGCCGCGTTCGATCTTGACGCCCTGCCGGTTGAGCTGCTCGGTGAGCAGCCGTTCGGTGTCCGACTGAGCCAGCAGCAATACGTAGTTGAATTCGCTTGGCATGCGGTGCAATTCGATTGCGGCGAGTTTCCGCCCCTCCGAGTAGAGCGTGGTCGCCTTCGCGGGATTGCCCAGCCGCACCAGCTCGTCGCCCACGCCGCGAACCCGTAACAGCTCGATGGTGCGGGCCTGGATGCCAAGCGCCCGGGACGTGAGGGAGCGTTCGGGCGCGCGGTCGACGATGCGGACGCCGATCCCGAGCCGCGACAGCTCGAGTGCGGCGGTCAGGCCGGTTGGGCCTGCGCCGACGATGAGGACGGGCACGTCGTGCGGAGGGTTCATGGTCGGCTCCTCACCCCTAAGTCAACAGTCGATGACTTAGACCATAGGTCGGAGTGCCAGCCATGTCAACGGCTGATGACTTATCCTCGTTCCATGGCATCGCCACGCATACGCAACGCCACCCAGACCCGGGCCGACATCCTGGCGGCCGCACGGCGGCGGTTCGGGTCCGACGGCTACGAACGCACAACGCTGCGTGCGGTGGCCGCCGACGTGGGCGTCGACCCCGCCCTGGTCATCCGGTACTTCGGGAGCAAGCAGGACCTGTTCGCAGCAGCGGCGGAATTCACTCTCGACTTGCCGGACCTGACCGCCCTAAATCGCGATGACGTCGCAGATGCGTTGCTGCTCAGCTTTTTTGCCGTGTGGGAGGACGACACCACCTTCATCGCGTTGCTGCGCGCGGCGATGTCAAGCCCGACCGCGGCGGACACCATGCGCCGGGTCTTCGCGACTCAGGTGGCGCCGAAGCTCGCCGCCGTCACGCCCGACCACGCGGCCGAGCGCGCCGGCTTGATGGGCGCGTTCGTCGTCGGGTTGGCCACCACCCGCTATGTGCTGTCGAACCCTGCCGTGGCCGACCTCAGTCACGACGAGCTCATTGCGTGGGCCCGTCCGGTGATCCGCCAGCTGCTCCTTGGCGCCGCGCCGCGGTGATTCGACACCGACGCTAGAACGTGTTCTAGTGCAAGTGTGCTGGACTGGACCCTGGAGAACCTCAGCGCCGACGAAGTCGCCCGGCTGCGCGACATTTACGAGCCGCTCACCGAGTCGGTGCGAGCGCTGATCGACGCGACCATCCGTACCGAGGTCGGCGCCGAGACGGTTGCCGCGGCCAAGGCCGAGATCGATGCGGCGACGGCCCGGCTGCGCAGCGAGCAACTCGACGGCCCGTACGGCATCCGGTTCACCGCCGACGGCGACCAGATGCCGTGGGGAAATGTCGTGATCGGGCTGCGGAATCCCGTCGCGCCGCCTTTCGTGGTCCAGCAGGACGATGGCGGCGGAGTGTTCACCGACTTCCATCTGGGCGCGGCCTACGAAGGCCCGCCCGGCCATGTGCACGGGGGAGTCGCGGCCCTTGTGCTCGACCATGTCTTGGGCGCCGCGGCCAGCAGCCAGGAGAAGCCACGCCTTACCGGCACCATCACATTGCGCTACGTGCGCACCACACGGCTGGGAAACCTGCACGCGGAGGCCCGCATCGCGCGGACCGAAGGCGTGAAGACTTACGCCGTGGGGCATCTCGCCGACGAAGAGGGCGTCACCGTCGAGGCCGAAGGCGTGTTCATCCAGCCGCGGTGGGCTCGCGGGTAGTTCACATCCTTTGGGCGAGTTCACTCCTCGTCGTCGTGGGGTGGGTCGGTGTCACCGCGCAGGAGTTCTTCGGGGTGGTGGGCGTGGTTGATGTCGGGTGGTGTGGTGGCGTCGGTCCAGGCGAGGCGGCCGGTGTCGGTGACTTCGGTTTGGTAGTGCCCGTCGGTGATGAGCTTGTGATCGGGGGCGCAGGCGAAGAACAGGCAGTCGGCATCGGTGGCGCCGC